>JALZIO010000026.1 GCA_030860245.1 Actinomycetota bacterium
TCGGGCATCGGGGGTGGCTGCGCGGCAGCAGGAGGCTCGGGTACGCCCGGGCGCTCCGGCCCTTGTGAGCCGGTCGGGTCCGCGGCCTCGGCGACGCCGGGGCTCGGAGGAGCCCCCTGTGCCCGCCGCGCCGAGACGCGCTTGTCCACGATGCGAGGGCGCGCCCTCTCCGCCTGCTCCTCTTCTCGCCTCTCCTCGTCGCTCACTGTGGTCGTGGTTATACTCGCTTTTGACAGCAGTGTCGCCAAGAAGGGGCCAGGACGGCCTCTCACCCCGGCCGGCTCGGGCCCCAGTCATCTGCGAAGGGGGCCGTCTCGGCGGCAGTGGGGCTTGTGTTGTCGCCGGTGGGTTGGGTCGATACGACCCGGCACGGATCGCATCCGGTGGCGGCGGCCTTTGGCGTCACCGGGTTCGCGTTGGACGGCCTCGGGCGCCGGCGCACAAGGCATGTAGATCGTCGGAAGGAGAAGCGAATAGCAACTGAGCCACGGGTCAACGATCGCATTCGCGTTCCACAGGTCCGGGTTGTGTCCGCCGAAGGCGAACAGGTTGGAATCATCGGGACACAGGAGGCGCTCGAGATGGCCTCCGAGCAAGATCTCGATCTCGTCGAGGTGGCGCCTCAAGCCGAACCTCCCGTAGCTCGGATCATGGACTACGGGAAGTACAAATACGAACAGGCCGTGCGTCAGCGGGAGTCTCGGAAAAAGCAGACGCAGGTGACGGTCAAAGAGATGAAGATGCGCCCGAAGATCGACCGTCACGACTATGAAACCAAGAAGGGGCATGTCGAGCGGTTTTTGCGACATGGGGCGAAGGTCAAGATCACGATTATGTTTCGTGGCCGGGAGACCGCTCACACCGACCTCGGACGGCGGTTGCTGGATCGTCTGGCCGGAGAGCTCTCGGAGATCGCCAAGATCGAAGCCTGGCCGAAACTGGCCGATGCACGGAACATGACCATGGTCCTGGCTCCGCAGAAGGATGCGATCGCCCCTAAACCGGCGCCGGGCCCGAAGAAGACGTCGCACAGGGATTCCGGGAGAAGCACTCCGGAGATCCCGGCGCCGGAGCCGGCGCCTGAGCCTGCGCCGGTTCCGACTAGGCGTCCGGTGAAGGTAACCCGGGCCGAGGGAGGCTAGCCATGCCGAAGATGAAGAGTCACCGTGGCGCCGCAAAGCGCTTCAAGATCTCTCCCAACGGAAAGATCATGCGCCGGCGCGCGAACGCCAACCACATACTCGAAAAGAAGTCGGCAACGCGCAAGCGGCGACTGAGCTCCCCGGCGCAGGTGTCGCCGGCAGACGCCCGCAACGTTCGCCGGTCGCTCGGCAAGTAAGAGAACCGGTACAGGAGGAAACTGATGCCACGGGTGAAAAGAAGCGTCGCCGGCAGAAAGAAGCGGCGCGCCGTCCTCAAGGAGGCCAAGGGCTACTACTCGTCGCGCGGCCATCATTACCGCGCCGCACGCGAGCAGGTGCTTCACTCGGGTGTCTACGCCTACCGTGACCGGCGCGCCCGCAAGGGCGACTTCAGAAGGCTGTGGATCACCCGCATCAATGCTGCGGCGCGAAACAACGGTCTGACCTATAGCCGCTTCATGGCCGGGCTCCGGCTCGCCGAGATCGAGCTCGACCGCAAGATGCTCGCCGAGATGGCGGTCAACGATCCTGCGGCCTTCACGTCGCTTACCGACGTCGCACGTCAGTCGCTCGACAAGGCGTCTTAAACGAGCGCGATAACCAGCCCGCAGAACCCGCGCGTCCAGGCGGCTCGCAAGCTCCGCCGGCGCCCGGTTCGAAAGAGCGAGGGAGCGTTCCTCGTCGAGGGCTTCCTTCTGGTGGACGAGGCCCTGCGCTCGGACGCCGAGGTGCTCGAGGTCTATCTCGCCGACGACGACCATGCAGTCGGCGCCCTGGCCGAGGCCTCGGGGATCCCGGTCTGGGCCACCTCGGAGCGAGTGATTGCCGCCCTGGCCGAGACCGCCACGCCCCAGGGGTGCGTCGCAGTCGTACGGACGCCAGAGGCGTCGCTCGAAGCTGCGACCCGTGCGGATCTGGTGCTGGTCCTCGCGGAGGTACGCGATCCGGGCAACGCCGGCACCCTCATCCGCTCGGCCGCGGCGATGGGAGCCGACTGCGTCGTGGTGAGCTCGGAAAGTGTGGATGTCTGGAGCTCCAAGACGGTGCGGGCGTCGGCCGGTTCGGTCTGGCGCGTTCCCGTCGTCACCGAGGTGCCGCTGGACGAAACGGTGGAAGCTCTCCGCTCGTTCGGTCTGCGTGTGCTGGGGACCGACGCTCGTGCCGACGTGCCGCTTGATCACGAAGATCTCACCGGGCGCATTGCGCTTGTGGTGGGAAATGAGTCGCGCGGGGTGGGGGAGGCGGCCCGCCGCCATGTCGATCGCGAGGTGAGCATCCCCATGTCCGGGCGCGCCGACTCTCTCAATGCCGGGGTTGCAGGTTCGGTGTTGCTCTACGAGGCGGCGCGGCAGCGGCGGGAGGCGTCCCGTCTATCCTTGCGCCCAGATGGCCCAGATGAATAACGACACCGAGACCGAGGTAGCCGCACGGTTCGCCGATGCTCGCTCCCAAGGGCTGAGCGTCATCGAAGCGGCCCATGACCTCCACGAGCTCGCAGAGGCCAAGGTGCGGGCCCTGGGCCGTAAGTCGGCGCTGTCGAACGCACGCTCGGGGCTCCGCGGCGCGCCGGAGGAGCAGCGACGGTCGCTGGGGCAGCTCGCCAACGCCGTGCAGACCGAGCTCGAGGCGGCGGTGGCCGCCAAGCAAAGCCACTTCGAAGCGGCCGAGCGCGCCGCTCGCTGGGACCGGGAAGCGATCGACGTCACCCTTCCGGGTGCTGCACCGGCCCTCGGATCGCTGCATCCATTGACCCAGACGGTCTGGGAGATCGTCGACATCTTCATCGGTCTGGGCTTCAAATTGGCCGAAGGGCCCGAGGTCGAGCTCGCCAAGTACAACTTCGACGCGCTCAACACGCCGGCTCACCATCCTGCCAGGTCCCCTCAGGACACCTTCTACATCAAAGAGAGCGACGAAGAAATCGTTCTGCGGACCCAAACGTCTCCCATGCAGATACGGGTGATGGAGTCCCAGGAGCCGCCCGTGTATGTCGTCGTCCCGGGGCGTTGTTATCGCCGCGACGTGCAGGACGCGACACACCTCAGTGGATTCACACAGATCGAGGGGCTCGCGGTGGACGAGGGCATAACAATGGGCGACCTCAAGGGATCACTTCAACTAGTCGCCCGTGCCATCTTCGGGCGCGACCTCGACGTCAGGCTCAGGCCTCATCACTTCGACTTCACCGAGCCGTCCGCGGAGCTCGACGTTCAGTGTTTCAGCTGCCGAGGCTCGGGCTGCCGCATCTGCAAACAGGAGGGGTGGATCGAGGTCCTCGGCTGCGGGATGGTGCATCCCTCCCTGCTCGAGTGGGTGGGATACGACACCCACCGATACTCAGGCTTCGCCTTCGGGATGGGACCGGAGCGTATTGCGGCCCTCGCCCACGGGGTCGGCGACATCAGGATGTTTTATGAGAACGACCTCCGCTTCTTGGATCAGTTCGGAGGGCTTCGATGAGGGTCGGGTTCAAGTGGCTCAGGGAATTGGTCCCGATTGACGCGCCGCCATCGAAGATTGCGGAGCTGCTGACGTTGTCGGGGACGAAGGTGGAGGCGATCCACAAGCCGGGGGAATCGATCAAGGGTGTGATCGTGGCCGAGGTGCTCGGCATCGGCGAGCATCCCGACGCAGACAACCTGGTCCTGGTCGATGTTCGCATTAACGGTGATGACACCAGACGGGTCGTGTGCGGCGCTCGCAACTTCTCGGTCGGCGACCATGTGGCGCTAGCACAGGCCGGAGCCACCCTGCCCGAGATGGCTGTATCGGAGCGCAAGATCCGCGGCGAGATCAGCCAGGGGATGCTGTGCTCGGGCGCCGAGCTCGGAGTATCCAAGGACCACTCCGGCATCTTGGTGCTGCCCCCGGATTCAGCCGAGGGCGAGGATGTGGTGACGACGCTTGAGCTCGACGACACCATTCTCGAGTTCGAGATCACCTTCAACCGTCCCGACTGCCTTGGCATGATCGGTATCGCGCGCGAGGTGGCGGCGCTCACCGGGGCCGAGCTCCGGATGCCCGACGCCAGCCTCGGCGTCGGCTCCGATGTTGCCTCTCCCGTGAACGTTGACATTCGGGACCCATCGGGTTGCCCGCGTTACGTCGCCCGCTACATCGGAGGGGTTGCAATCGGGCCGTCACCGGGTTGGATTGCGGCGCGCCTCGCCGCGGCCGGGTTGCGGCCCATCTCAAATGTCGTGGACGTCACCAACTACGTCCTGCTCGAGACGGGCCACCCCATTCACGCCTTCGACGCAGCCAGGGTCGGCGACCACCACATCGTGGTCCGGCGCGCCGGCGACGGCGAGCGCATCACGACCCTCGACGGGGTCGAGCGCATCCTGGACGCAGCCGATCTGATGGTTGCGGATCCGTCTCGTGCTCTCGCCATGGCCGGGGTCATGGGGGGCGGGGACTCGGAGGTGACGGAAGGAACCGCGGATGTGATCGTCGAGTCGGCCTACTTCGATCCGGCGTCGGTGGCCGGGACGAGCAGGCGTCACCTGTTGCGCACCGAAGCCTCGGCCCGCTTCGAGCGCGGCGCGGACTTCGATGCGGCACCGTACGCAGCCGCCCGCGCCACAAAGCTCATTGCGGAGCTGTCCGGGGGCCGGCCTGCGGGGGAGATGACCGACGCGTACCCGGTGCCACTGGAGCGCCGGAGTGTGTCCCTGGCGCCCCGAAAGACCGAGACCTTGCTCGGCATGAGGATCGCAGCCTCCCAACAGGTTTCCTATCTCGAATCCCTGGGCTTTCGTGTGACCACGGGTGATGCCACCTTGTCTGCGGAAGCGCCGAGCTTCAGACCCGATATCCAGCGTGACGTCGACCTCATCGAGGAGATTGCCCGGCTTGCGGGGTTCGACCGGCTTCCGTCGACGCTCCCGCGCGGCGTTGCGGGCGGGCTGGACGGCAGGCAGGCGGCGGAACGGAGGCTCCGCCGGACCCTGGCCGCCACCGGGCTGCACGAAGCGTGGACGACCTCGTGGGCATCGGAGCGCGACCTCGATGCTCTCGGGCTGCCCGCCGACCACCCCGCCCGCAAGATGGTCGAGGTCGCCAACCCGATGTCCGACGAAGAACGTCATCTCCGGACGACACTGCTCCCCGGTCTGCTCCGATCGGCGGCGCACAACCTGGCTCACAGGGTCGAAGACGTGGCCCTGTTCGAAATCGCCCGGATCTACATCCCGACGGGAGGCCTGCCCCAGGAGCCGTTGCTCCTGGGAGCGGTCTTCTGCGGGCTTCGCCGGGCGCAGACGTGGCACGGGCCAGCCGAGCGCTGGAGTTTCTGGGCCGCCAAGGGTGTGCTCGAAGCCGTGCTTACCGCCATGGGTATTCCGGAGACCGGGTGGTCCAAGGTCACCGGGATGCCGTGGCATCCGACTCGCGCCGCCAATGTCACTGTTGCCGAGGTGACTCTCGGGACGATAGGTGAGCTCCATCCAGACGTGTGTGAGCGCTTCAGGGTGGAACAGGGGACCATCGTCGCCGAGCTCGCCCTCGGGCCGCTCGTGAACGCTCAGCCGGGCCGGGTGAAGGTTCGCGACCTCCCCCGGTTCCCGGCGGTGTACATGGATCTGGCCGTGGTCGTAGAGGAGGCCGTGCCGGCGCAGACGGTCGAGACGATCATCCGCCATGCCGGAGCCCCCGAGCTCGTAGGGGTTCGGCTGTTCGACCTCTACAGAGGCGAACAGGTGCCCGAGGGCAACAAGAGCCTGGCCTACGGGCTCGAGCTCCGGGCGACGGACAAGACCCTGACGGACGCGCAGGCAAGCCGGGTGCGTGACCGAGTTATCCGGGCACTGAACGATCAGACCGGCGCCGAGCTCCGGTCGTAAGGGAGGCCGATGCCACGCAAGCGAGATTTCCTGTCGGTAGACGATCTTTCACCCGCGGAGATTCTGGGGCTCCTGGACGAGGCGGATGCCATCAAGGCCCACCCCGGGGATGCCGCCGAACGGATCGCGGGCCGGCAGGTGTTGTTGATCTTCGAAAAGCCGTCAACGCGGACGCGCGTGTCATTCGAGGTCGCGGTCACCTCCATGGGAGGACACGCGATCGTGCTCCGGGGCGAGGAGCTGCAACTGGGCCGAGGCGAGACCATTGAGGACACCGGGCGTGTGCTGTCGGGTTACGCAGATGCGATCGTGCTTCGGACCTTCGGGCAGGACCGGCTCGAGCTGCTGGCCGAGGCCGCCGACGTGCCCGTCGTCAACGCGCTCAGCGACTACTCGCATCCATGCCAGGCGCTCGCAGACCTTCAGACCATCCGCGAGCAGAAGGGAACGCTCGAGGGGCTCGCGCTCGCCTATCTGGGGGACGGCAACAACGTCGCCCATTCGTTGATGTTCGCAGGGGCGAAGATGGGCATGGACGTGC
>JALZIO010000031.1 GCA_030860245.1 Actinomycetota bacterium
GAGCCGCCCCTGGCCCACGGAACGAATCTCGATCCACCGGTGAATGTCGTGGCCCAGGCGCGCCGCCGCGCTGGGCCGTCGCGGCAATGGCCTCACCACCGTCCAGTGGAACTGTTTGGGACAACGCGACAGCTGCACCAGCGACGACACCGACAGGCTCTGGAGGCGCTCGTCGGGAGCCGGGGGCGGGCGCGGCACGTAGAGAAGCTGGAGCTGTTCGGCCTCCATCAAGTAGCGGGAGACGGCTCTTCGCCGATGAACGCGTAGGTCAAAGTGATTCGCTGTTCGGAGGCGATAACCAAACCGTTTGCGCGTAGGGCTTCGGCGTAAAGCTCCAGCTGATCGGCCTCATCGCTCTTGGCGAACCGCTTGCCCGTCTTGAAGTCAACCACTTCCAGGCCCCCGTTGTCCGTTTCGTAGACGGCGTCGATCCGTCCTCGGATGATCTTGCCGTCCTTCTTCAGCGCGAACGGCAGCTCGATCATCGGCTCGCCGCTGGGAAGCCTCGCGATCGTCCGATCTCCGTACTCCGCTTCCCACTTCTTCAACATATTTCCGATGTGGGCCGGGGACAAGATCCCGGTCGGCTCGTCTAGTTCTGTCTCCTCGGCGAAAACAGACACACCGCGACTGCGCTCTTCGATCCTCTTGTGCACCTCGGTGCCGATGCGGCGAGCGGACGTGGGCCGATCCGGCAGTGGTCGCACCAGGTCCCATGGCGACAGCTCGCCCTTCTTTATGCGCACGTAGGAAGTGGCCGACAGCACGTTGGGAATCTTCGGTTGCATCGGCGCTTCGGGCTTCATCGCGGCGGCGATCACTCCGAGGCGATGCTCGTGCTCGGCGATCAACGCCTTCGCCGCGGCGCCCTCGTCATCCGATAGCTCGGTCAACAGCGTTTGGATCGCCAGCTCACCGGAAACGACCTCATCGGCGGCCCGGCCCCATCCCTGACGGAACATATCGTCGTCCCTGCCCGAGCGTCCCTCGGGAGGCCATTGCCGGCGCCCTTCCATCGCCGCAAACATCGGGTTTGCATCGGGCTGGTCGTCGCACCGAGTGACTTCGACGAGACCCTTCGCCTCGAGAGCTGCGACCTCGGTCCAGAACGGCGACGGTCCTTTCGGGGTGTCGTCGCGCCCGTACCACCAGGCTGCGGAAACCGCGAGCCGCTGTTTGGCTCTGGTCAGCGCGACGTAGAACAACCGGCGCTCATCTTCGATGACGCGCGCTCTCACTGCCTTCTCGAAGGCCGGCAGCTTGCCCTCGAACGTTGGCAGGTTCCTTGAGTCCTCGCGCACCTCGTAAGGGAGCTCGGCATAGCTCGTGAGCGGATTCGATACCCGCGTGTTCGGGAAGATCGAGTAGATCGGCTCGCCGGTGCGCTCACTGGTTCCGGAGGCTACCGAAGGCACGAACACGCATTCGAACTCCAGGCCCTTGGCGGAGTGCACTGTCATCAACTTGACGGAGTCCTGCTCGGCCGGTTGGGTGGCCTCGAGCGTTTCCTCCGCGACCTCGGCCGCGTCCAGATAGGCGATGAAGCTGCGCAGCGTCGCCTCGCCCTCGAGAGGTGCGAAGTAGGCCACATGATCCAGAAAGTTCGAGACGTTCTGGCGAGCCGCGGGTGCGGCGCGCGACGAGGATGATTCGAGGGCGCTCATGATTCCCGCCTCGCGGATAACGGTTTGCACGAGCTCGAGCAGGGGCCCCCCCGACCTCTTCCGGATGGACGCGAGACGGCTCGAAAAAGAGCTCAGGCGTCCTTTCGCCTCGGCATTCAGTTCCTCGATCTCGTCAAGGTGGTTTAGCGCATCCGCCAGCGAGTAGCCGACGTCACCCGGCTCCATTTCGCGCGCCGCCCCCTCGTCGCCACCGGCGAGACGTACGCGGAAGTCCCAGTTCTGTGACATGGCCCAGCGCGCCAGCAGCGAGAGGTCGCGGTAGTGAATCCTCCAGCGGGGGCCCATGAGGATCCGACCCAGCCATCTGTTGGCCCCGGGCTTGCTTTCCAGCGCGCGCAGCCACGCAACCACCTCCGTTACCTCGGGGGTCTTCAGCAGACCACCGAGGCCAACTACCTCGACCGGGACATCCTTGACCTCGAGCTCCTGGAGCAACATGTCCATCGCCGCCTTGCGCCGCACGAGGATCGCAATGTCCTTCCACCGTACGGGCTCACGCTCAGGTGCGGTCGGTCGGCCGTGCAGGCTTTCACAGCGCTCGGCGATCCATGCCGCTTCGGCCTGCTCGTCCGCGAACAGGCCCAGTACCACCGCGCCGTCGCCGTTGTCCCCTTGCGAGCGCAGCGGGTCGCCGGGGCGGCGCGAGGGATCGATGGAGGCAACGATCTCGTTCGCGACCTCGAGAATCTTGGAACCCGAGCGGAAGTTTTCGGAAAGTGACACGGGGCCGTAAGCCGCTCCGTCCCCTCGGGGAAAGTGCAGGGGAAAGCCGATCAGGTTGTACATCGTCGCCCCTCGCCAGGCGAAGATCGCCTGGCGAGCGTCGCCGACTGCGGTCACCGCGCCGCCCTTGACTACCAATGCCTGCAGCATGCGGCGCTGGGCGACATTCGTGTCCTGGTACTCGTCCAGCAACACAAACGGGAACCGCTCGCGGTAGCCGTCCCGCACGTCGTCGTCGCCTTCCAGCACCTCGACGGCCTTGGTGATCTGATCGCCGAAGTCGATGCGCGCGGTTCGGGTCTTCGCCTCTATGTAGGCGGCAACGGCGCGGCACAGCTCTTTGCGCTTGAGCGCGGTCTGGACGATCTTGTCATCGACGTTCTGCATCGACAGAAGTCGATCGGCGGCAGCCTCGATGTCGGTGACCCCCACCATGTGATCTGCAATCGAACCCGCGAGGTTCAATGTCTGGCCGACAACGTACGGGGAGCGCACCTCGAGTGCGTCGAACGGGGGCAGATCGTCCAGACTGGAGAGGACGAGCTGCCACTGCTGAGCCTCCGAGAGAAGCCCCGACTCCGGTTCGACGCCGACGAGCAGGCCATGATCGCGGACGATGCTCGCGGCGAACGCGTTGTAGGTCTGAACGGTCACGTCCTCGCCAGACTCGTCGTGCATGGCGGCGAGAGCGAGATGGATGCGCTCCTGTAGCTCGCCGGCCGCCTTGTTGGTGAAGGTGAGCCCGAGAATCTGACCCGGGGTGTACGGCTGGGTCTCCAGCGCCCACGCGATGCGGGCGGCCATCACCGCAGTCTTGCCCGAGCCGGCACCAGCAATGAGGTAAAGGGGCTCGAGGTCGTGGTTGATGGCGCTCCACTGCTCTTCGGTTGGCGGATAGCCCTTCAGGGCGGCACGAATGGCGTCGGACCTACGCGGATCCCTCATGCCGGGAGCTCCTTACCCTCGGCCCACAACGGGCACAACGGCTTGAACTTGCACCACCGGCAGTCCGCCTCCGGATTCGGTCGGAAGTCCTCGGCGAGCACTTCTTCCATGAGACCGGGAAGACGTTCGAGCGCCCTCTGCGCCTCCTCGGGGTTCTGGCAGCGTTTCTGCACCTCGCCTCGAGACAGAGGTGCGTTCGGATAGATGAGCTGCATCGACGCCGGCTCACCCAGAGACGACAGCTCGGGATCGGTGCGGGCCGCCAGGTAGTAGATTGCAAGCTGGAGCGACTCACGGGCCTCGTCCCACGACACCACAGACTTAGACGTCTTGTAATCCGAGATGACAAGGTTCTTGCCGATCTTGTCAACACGGTCGATTCGTCCCGTGATGCGATGGCCTTCCAGCTCGATCTTGAAACCCGTCTCGGCAACGGCGGCCTGGCCCGGCTTGAGGAGCTGGACGTAGCGATCGATCATCACTTCGCCCTCGCGGCGGAACTGGCGTGCAACCGCCCTATTCGGAAAGACGTTCTCGTCGAAGAGCTCCTCGTAACGAATCAGCGCAGCCGCCTCGTTCGTGATGGCGCCCGTCTCGCATTCCTCGAACACCTTGTGTATCCACGACCCGAACGCCATGTTGTGGCTCGACTCGGGGTCGAGCCCGAGGACGACGCTCAAGAGGTACTGAAGACCGCAGTTGTCGTAGGTCGAAATGCGCGAGTACGAGGTACGGAGCTTGCCGGGCGCCAGATCGTCGGCATCGGCCTGCTGGGCCCGTATGGGAACGCTCCCCTCGGTCCACTCCCATCGCCACCACCATTCGCTCGGCTGAGCGGCGCGGCACGACGAATCGAGTCTGGTGATCGCGCCTATCGCGGCGAGTGCGGCCACCCTTTCCGCTCGCGGGTTCCGAGGGTCCGCCAGCACCCTCCGGTACCCGGCGGCGGCCTCCCCGAACGTGAGCGGCGGCCGATCGCCCTGCGCTTCGACCTCGGGCATCTCGCCGATCAGCTCTTCGATGAACCGGCTCGGCTCGCCCCGGCGAGACGGACCGGGAGATGTGGTGACAATGCAGCGCCTGGTTGCTCGCGTCACGGCGACGTAGAAGACGCGCCGGTCCTCCATCTCGTTCATGTGGGCGCGGGCCACGGGATTGGTCTCGTCGAGGAAGTAGGGATCGAACAGACCGCTTGCACGCCGGCCCTTCGGGATCGCGCCTTGCACCACCCCGGCCACCGCCACGACGGACCATTCCTTGCCCTTGGCCCCGTGAAAGCTTACGACATTGACGCCGCCCCCAGATCTTTCAGGCGGAAGCCACGGGTCGGATCCGAAGTCGGCGCGCCCAATCGTTTGGAGGTAGTCGCCGAAAGTGCCGGTTCCTCTGCGACGTTCGACAAAACACCCCAGCGAGCGGCTGAACGCGACGAGCGCGTCCAGATCGCGGTTGGCGGGATCGTCGAGGCCGTGACGAGCACGCTGAAGGAGGTCACGACATAGAGCAGCCCCCTCCCACACCACCCAGAAAGCTTCGTCCGCGGGCGCGTCCCGCTTGGTGCGCAAGCGATCGCGCAGCCTGATGACCTCGGCGATCTTCTTACGCGCACCAGCGTCGCCGTTCAGCTGAGGACTGCTCTCGATTACCCGCGCTAACGTCCGACCCGAGACACGCGCCACTCGCTCGAGCTCGCGCACGGTCGAGTCCTCGAGGTCTATCAGGGGAGACCGCAGGAGTTGCACCACCTGTTCGGGGTCGGGCTCGTTGGCGAAGGCGAACTGTGCGAGATCGGTGAACGCGCGGACTATCGGCTCGCGCGCCAGCGGACGGTCGGGAGCGCTTATGGAGAACGGGACCTCGAGCTCGTCGAGCGCCCGTTCGAGCGCCGGGAGCATCGCCCGTGGGGACGTGAGCAGGATCGCCATGTCCTCGTATGGCACGCCCTCTGTTAGGTGGGCCGTGCGCAGGGCGCGAGCGATGGATTCGACCTCGACCGCGAGGCTGCCGTAGCGATGGACCTCGAGCGAGGCCTCGCCGGCGAAGTTCCGGGGACGGTGATCGCCGTGGCCGTTGCGTCCGATCAGGGCGGTCGCCTGCCGGCCGAGCCCAAGCCCCAGACGGTAAGAGGTGGCAAGGGTCACGGTTTCGTGGTGGCCGAACTCCTTGGCGAAGTTGTCGGTCCACTCGGGGGCGCCACCCCTGAAGGTCTCGATTGCCGAGTCGGCGTCACCGGCAAGGACGAGCGACCGTCCGGTGCCGTCACCGCCGGCAGGACTGAGGAAGTACAACAACCGCTGTTGTACGAGAGCCAGCTCCTGGCCGTCATCCACGAGGATGTGGGTGAAGCGCCGGTGCAGTGATTCTCGGACGTGGTCGAAGTTGGCGATGAGCTCGATTCCCTCCCGCAGCAGCATCGGGTAGTCGATGCGCGACCGGGCTTTGAGCCGAACCCGATGAGCCTTGAAGAAGCGAATGAGGTCGGCCCATTTTGGCCGGCTGAGTGCAAGGGCTTCCAGCTCGGACTCGTCCAGCGCCCGCTGCTCGGCGCGGATGCAGAAGTCAACGACCTCATCCACGAAGCCGCGATTGCGGAGCAGCATCCGGTGGTGGGGCCAGTTTGCGGGGTTCTCCGCCGCTAGGGCATCGCGGACGTCCCCCCACTGCTCGGGGCTCGTGAGGAGCACGGGAGGCTCGCTGTAGCCGAGGTCTTCGTAGTGCCGAGAGACGAGGTGGTTGGCGAAACCGTGCCACGTGTAGACCGGCACCTCGACCAGAGCATCCAGCCCCTCGTCGAACAACAGCCGCCTGGTCAGCCTCTCTTGCAGGGCGATCTTCTGGGCCCGGTTGGGGACCAGGAAAAGGATCCGGTCCGGAGAACAATCCTCCGAACGAGCGAGTTGCACAAAGCGTTCCGCGAGGGCGGTCGTCTTGCCGGTGCCCGGGCCCCCGTGGACAAGGAGGAGAGGACCGGAATCGTGGTCGACGACTCGGCGCTGATCCTGGTCCAGATCGAGGCTCCCGCCAAGCTCGGCTTGTTTCTGCGTGATTCCCATGCGGTCACGCTACACGGGAGCTGCGACAGAAATAAGGCCGAGGCCAAGCACGGAGAACCACAAGGTCGCAGGCGAGCTCCATGCCCGATAGAGCGGAGGAAACGGAGGGGCGTGCGCCCTGACCCGTTTGCTAGGTTCGTCTCAGAAGGTGGACCACGCGTCCGAGGTTGACATCCCAGCCGACCCCGAAAACGCGCGGGGTGAAGATCCGGGCTCTGTCAGGAGCCCACCAGGCGCTTCGCAGGCGCTCAAGGGTAGGGACGCGGAAATCGTACGGCACGAATCCGAACACGTGCCCGTTCCAGCTGCGCTGGTCCGCAGGCTTGCGCAGCTCCTGTCCAAGTGCAGCCGCCGTCGTCCCGGCAACCGCGTAACCCAGCAATCGCCTGCTTCGTCTCATCGTCCCTCCCGATTCCGGTCGGTCAGAGGCCGCCGGCTCAGTGGCCGACCTCGAACCTTGTTCTGTAGGCCTGATGCAGCTCGGCTCGGCCCCGAACCTAAAGGCTGTGTGGATGTCGCGTCGCAGAGGCCGCGCTGAAGAAGGCGAGTTGCCCGGTCGATGATCGCGTCGGAGAGCCGAAAAAGCACATCCAAATCCGACCCGGGCGGCTCCCTTTGGCACATACTCCACACCCCAGCTTGGGGAGGGGAGCATCTAGAGCCTGGAGGCTGCATGGAGGAAGCCGAATTGCCCGAGTGGGAGGGATCAATGATCGAGGACACCATCCTCGAGGCCGAAAGCCGGGCGCGCCTGGCGGAGGACAGAGCCAAGAGCCGGGCGCTCCAGCTGGCCCGCGAGCAGGGCTACCATCGGCTCGCGCTGGCCATCGACCGCCCCGAGGCCCCGGGGGTTCACCCGGCACAGCTCAGGCTGTGGAGCAACGATCCAACCCTCTTCGATCAGGCGGGCTGACGCTCAGTCCGCCCCCGGGAGATAATGTCTCCTATGCTTTCGCTGCGTCGCCCGGTCCTGACGATCGTCCTGATGATCGGTGTGATCGGGGTCGGCGCGTCCCCCGCTCGGGCCTTCGTCCCGTGCTCGCCGGGTGACCGGCCGTTCACCTCGCCCGCTGCCGGCCATTCCTCCTCGGTCGCCCGTTGGAGCAAGAAGGTGGACAGGCTGCTCCGGGGCCGCCCGATGGGTGTGGCTCTCCTGGAGACGGGCGCGCACCTGTATGCGTCGAGGGCCAGGGTCCACCGAATTCCTGCCTCCAACCAGAAGCTCCTGCTCTCCATGGCCCTGCTGGATCGCCTCGGCCCCAAAGCCAGGATGGCGACCTCCGCATGGTCTTCCCGGGCCCGCAACGGCGTGATCCGCGGCGACCTCTGGATCTCCGGGAAAGGCGATCCGTCGGTGACCGGGGGCGGTCCCTATGGGGACGCCCTGAGTTTCCGCCCAACACGACTCGGCCGGTTGGCTCGGCGGGTGGCCGAGACCGGCGTCAAGAGGATCTCCGGGCGCGTCATGGGCGCCACGGGGCCGTTCGACCGCGCCTGGTATGCGCCCGGCTGGCGCCCGCATTTCCCCCAGCTGGAGGTTGCGCTGCCCACAGCTCTGACCTTCGAGGGAAACGTCGCCCACGGCCGGCACACCTCGCATCCCGAACGCCTGGCCGCCCGCAGGATGACCAAGCAGATGAGGCGCCTGGGCGTCAAGGTGGGCGGCCGGCCCGGTGCCGGAAAGCGCCCCCGGGGTCTCACCCCGCTGGCAACGCTGAGATCGGTCCCCCTCGAGATGCTGACGCGGTGGATGAACCGGCAATCCTCGAACTTCTTCGCCGAGGTCCTGGGCAAGCGCCTGGGGCTCGAGGCGGCCGGCCCTCCGGGGACGATCGCCAAGGGCGCCAACGCGATCGAGCGGATGGCCGCCTCCCACGGCGTGAACGTGGTTGCACACGATTCCTCAGGGCTCTCCTACCGCAACCGGGTTTCGCCGTGGGGATTGGCCCGGTTGCTGGGATGGGCAGAAGGGCGAAGTTGGGGACCGCGGCTTCGATATCTCCTACCCGGGCCGGGGGAAGGGACCCTGACGGGCCGTCTCAAGGGCGTGCGGGTGCGGGCCAAGACCGGCACGCTGAAAGACATCTCTGCGCTTTCGGGATGGGTGTGGCTGAGGCGGTCGCAGTCCTGGGGAGAGTTCTCTATCCTGTCCCGAGGCATGCCCAAGTCCAAAGCGGTTGCCCTGGAAGATCGCGTCGTCGGGATTCTGTCGCGTTCCGCCGTCTAACCCCCCTTTGGGCCGGGTAGTAGACCACAGAAGCGCGCCGGGCTCGGCCGTCGCCGACCCCATAGCCGCATCGTTCGGGCGGGTGCGCTCACCCGCGCTTCGATCCGGGCTAGAGGACCTCCTGGTCCCTCTCCCTCACCACCGTGCGGTCCCGACGGTTGTAGGGCGAGAAGCTGCTCCAGAACAGAAGCGAAAGCATCAAACCCAGGGCGCCCACCACCATCAGGATGATGCCCACGGTGTCGATGTCGATGCCCGAGGTTTCGAACTCGACCGCAAAGGCCAAGATCGCCCCGAGGGCCAGCAAGAAGATGCTCACTCCGATACCCATGACCACATCACCTCCAGAGAAACGAGACCCACGACCGGTTCCGGCACACGCCGGACCAGCCCTTCGGCTTACCTCCGTCTTATCGGCTGGTCCAGACGGAACTCAACCCATCGCCGGCGTCGCCCGCTATACGCCCGGGGCGAAATACGACGCCGAGGTCAGCCGCCTGTCGTCGAGCACCAATGAGCTGACCGATCCGGTGGAGCACTCGAGAAAGCCCAGCCATGGGGGAACCCTTCTCCGGGCCAGCGCAAGGCGAGAGACCAGCACCGGGGTCTGGTGGGAGACGATGACCGTTTCGCGTCCCTCGCACGCCGTCATCGCCTCCTCGATGACCTCGAGCATACGCTCCCTGACCTCCGTGAACGATTCGCCCCAGGAGGGTCTCATAGGGTTGCGAAGTCCCCACAGATGCTTCGGCGAGCGAAGCAGGGCGCCGATAGTTCGCCCCAGACCCTCGAGTGTGTTGGCGCTTTCGGTCAAACGTTCGTCAATGGTCACGTCCAGACTATGGCGAGCCGCGATGATCGCGGCAGTCTCCTGCGCCCGTTCCAGGGGGCTGGCCCACACCCCGCCGACGTCGGCGCCGGAAAGCCGCTGAGCCACCGATTGCGCCTGGAGCAGGCCACGCTCGGAGAGGTGATAGCCGGGCAGCCTCCCGTAGATCACCCCCTTGGGGTTCTCGACCTGTCCGTGGCGGACGAGATGCACGGTCGTCCTCATGCGGGTTGCTCGGGTAGCACTGGTGGCTGCATTGGTTCACATTGTCTGCCATCTCAGCGCTGAGCGCTTGGAGACCGCGTCCGGCGCATCGCGTACGCTGGCCGGCTACATGACCGACATCCTGCTGTTCGGGGCGTCCGGCCACACCGGACGGCTCACCGCTCGGGCGCTGGCGGAGCGGGGGGCAAGCTTCGGCGTCGCAGGAAGGGACATGGCCGCTCTCGCCGATGTGGCCGGTGCGACCGAAGCGCAGAGTGTCCGGCGCGCCGATGCGACCGACCCCGGCTCCCTCGTCCGTGCCCTGCAAGGGGTGAGGGTGCTCATCTCGTGCGCCGGCCCCTTCGTAGATATTGGTCGGGCCGCTGCGGAGGCGGCGCTCCGGGCCGGCGTCCACTATCTGGATTCGAGCGGCGAACCGGCCTGGGTCGCCCATATCCTGGGCTGTGATGGCGCCGCCCGCAACCGGGGACTCGCCATGGCGCCTGCGATGGGATGGGACGAAGTCCCCGGGGACGTCGCCGCGTCCCTGGCTCTATCCCCTCCGGCCGGCTCAGGGGATCCCATGGAGCCGGCGGACCTCACGATCACCTATGCCCTTCCGTCCCAGGCCTCGACCGGGACGCTTCGATCGGCGGTTCGGATCATGGGCGCGCCCGGCGTTTGGAGGCGCTCCGGGCAGCCCCTTCAGATGCGCGCCGGCCAGTCGCATCGTTGGGCCCCGATGCCGCCTCCCCTCGGGGTACGGTCGAGTCTGGCGTGGCCGCTCGCGGAGGCCCACTTGGCGCCGCTCCATCTCCCGCTGGTGTCGCTGAGAACATTCGTCACCGCAGGGTCGCTGGCGAGAACCGGAATGCGGGTTCTCCGTCCGGCGCTGCCCATGCTTGCCGAACCTCGGCGCGCCGATGCCGTCGCCGCATTACTGCGCCGCTCGGTGGATA
>JALZIO010000032.1 GCA_030860245.1 Actinomycetota bacterium
TCGGCGTCGTCCACCGGCATCGGGATGTGTTCTGCGACTTGGAACTTCAGCGAGGAGCGGAAGTCTTTCTCCTCGAGAAAGGGAAGATCGACTTGGCGCACGACAACTCTCTGGTTGGCGATGCCGACGACGACCTTCTTATTGGAGATCTTGTTGCGCTTGAACAGAGAGGCGATTGCGTGAGAGACGGCGCCCGCGTCCCGGATCTCCCCGTCGATGACGGAGCCGGGGGGCAGTGCGACCTGCCCGAACTTGCTCAGCGTGAGTCCGTTCTTGCCGCTCGAAACCTCTGCTGCCCGTACTGCGCTGGTGCCGATGTCCAGGCCAACGACCTGGGCCCCGCCGGCGATGGCCAAGGCTCTACTCCTCTACGAAAACGGCTCCTTCGTTGAGGTAGCGCTCTACGTCGGTTCGGCGGATGCGGTAGTTCTTGCCAACCCTGATCGCAGCGAGCTGCCCCGACTTGATGAGCCGGTACACGGTCATGTTGGACACACGCATGGTCCGGGCAACCTCGCCGACGGTGAGCAATGGCTCTCCGAAGACAGGATGGTCCATTTCATACCTTTCTGGGCTGTCGTCACAGGAGTTAACAGAACTCACTGATTCAACAGGTGCGTCCAACAACGGTCAAGAGGTACATCGGTCCTGAGGGTCAGGTCTTTAGCCCCAAGCGGGTCGAATTGACCACCCCGACGTGGTGACGATGGACGCCCCACCACTCACGGGGCAGGTCCCGCTCTCTCGGGCGGCTCCCATCTCCGCGCTCCGGCCGCCCCTGACAGCTTGAAGCCGCGGTGGGTCTTCAGATAGTGGTGCCACTTGCAGAGACGGTCGAGGTTTGGGAGCTCGGTTCGCCCCAGTTTGGTCACGGGAAAGGAGTGGTCGATCTCGAGCCCCTGGCTGACCTCGCAGCCCGGCACCGCGCAACACAAGTCGCGCTCCTGCAGGGCGGTCCTGAGTCTGGCCGGGATGTTGCGCCCCAGGTGGCTGATCGTCTTGACGTCGGTCCCGTCCACCACCAGGGCGGCGAAAACCGCGTCGTTGGCGAGCGCCTGAGCGGTGGCGGCCGGAATCGGGCCCACCCCGGGGATCTCGCAGACCTCGCCTTCGCGGACCTCGCCGGCGGTAAGCGCGCTGTGGTCCACCCTCACGTGCACCAGCGTCTTGGGCCCTGAAGCGACCGGCTCCTGGTCGCAGTCCCTGGCGTGCTCGGCCAGCGCCACCAGAGCGTCTGCCAGATAGGCCTCGAAGGGCTCTCTACGACCCTGCCTTCTAGCGTCGGTGGCCATTCTCTCCTGGTGCGGCTGGAGGGCCGCGAGCACGACTGCACCCGCATCCGGGGTCAGCAAAGCGTCGAGCCGAAAGGCACCACCCGCGTCGGTCCAGTGGCGCAGCCGCCTTCTCTTTCTGACCTGCTCGTAGCGAGCGAGCTCATCCGGCAGCGCCGCGGCCCTGGCTCGAGCGCAACGCTGCTTGAGGCCCGCCAGTCCCTCTTCCTCCGCGGCCCGTAACAGCTCGCCCTCGGAGGACGGGCTGGCCGCAGCGGCCGATGCGATCTCCTTGGCCTGGTTCTCCGAGAGCCGACCGGCGCGCATGGCCGCCTCGGTCTCGGGCAGCTCGCGCATGCGATCGGCGGTCTCGAGCATCCCCACGGCTCCACCGACGGAGGTGGCGGTCGCCCGCGCCATCCAGTGGGCGGGAGAGCGATCCCCTTCGCTCCGCCACGAACCGGAGGAGGCAACTCGTCGCGCGGCGAGAGCCTTGCCGGCGGCCGCCAGCCGCTCGATCTCGGCATAGATCTCGACCAGCCGCTTGGCGGCCTGCGCCTCGACAACGTCGGGCTCGAGGATCGCCACCGCCTCCCGGAGGGTCGCCCTGGCCGCTTCCGCTTGCTCGAACATGTGTTCGATTCTAATGAAGGTGTGAGACAAAAACGCGTCGGATCGGACCAAACCAACCGAATTTTTTGTCGTGATGATCGCCATAGATGGGCTCGCTTCCGCGACCCTGAGACCGCGCCCAGGGAGAACTCAGGGTCAAAGAAACAAGGCGAAGCGCAATGTCAGGAGAGCGGATGGATCTTCAGGTCGCTGTGGCGGGCGATGACCTCGAAGTCGCCATCGTTGTGTAGGAGCCAGGCCCCTGCCCGTAGCGCCGGAACCGCGATGAGGCAGTCGGTCGTGCTCCTGATGGTTTCCCCGGCCATCCTGCAGCGGCGAAAGAGCAGGGCGGCCTCCTCGAAATCCACCAGGCCCTCGAGCCGCAGGATCGGGAACGCTATGAGTCTCGTTCGAAGCTCCCTCAGATGCTCGTCCGATCTAGCTCCCGCGAGCAATTCCATCACGATGATCTCTGTGAGGGCGATGTCAGCGTCCTCCTGTAGCAGTCCGACCAAGGTCTCGCCTACAGGGTGACCCGAGTCTCGAAGGAACTCGATCCATGTGGAGCTGTCGGCGACGATCACCGACCCGGCTAACGGGTCTGGCGCATCTCGTCGAGGTCACCTTCCCAGCCACTGCCACGCAGGTCGAGCATGTTCCGTCGAGACTTATCACCGACGACTGCGCGCAGAGCAAAGTCAATGGCTGCCCGCTTGGTGGGAAGGCCGTAAAGCTTCATGACCCGCTCGATGAGGCGGTCGTCGACGACGACGTTCGTTCTGGTCATACTCCGACTCTACACCTCGATACACATCCAGGTGTACAATAGCACAGACCTACTGCTCACCCCACGGGTCACGTGGGCCAGATCTGTCGTGCGCTTTGATGTCATCCAGCAGTGTCTCGTCGGTGGGCGTGGTGAGGATCTCGCGATCTCGTCGCTCTCGCTTAGCGGTCGACCTCGGTCCACTTGGACGGCGTGACGTCCAAGAAGATGGTCGGCATGTTGTTGATCCAGCAGTCGGACATGAGGAAGGTCGCCCCGCCTCGCAGCCAGAAGTTTTTGGCGATAATGGTCCCGTGAGTCGTGAAACTTCCCTCCGAGTCAAAGGTGCCCTCGGGAAGAAGCACCGCGCCGGTGAGGACCGCCCCGCTCTGCATGCTGAGACTTCCATTTCGTACGACCAGGACGGTCGACTCATGCAGGCTCTCGGTGTCACTACACGGTCCAACCGCCGCCTTCCACTTGACCGTGTTTGCGTTCGAGTTGGGATCCCCGCCCTCGAAGTCAAAATAGGTGATGTACTGGCTCGTCGTCGGAACGTCGGCGTCTTGCCAGGCCCCGGTCTGGTACGAGCTCGTGACACCCTCCTTCAGACAAGTCGCAGAACCGGTCGTAGGAATGTAGCAGTACAGCCCCGAGGCTCTCGCCGATTGCTTTAGCGATACGTAGTCCTGATCCGTCAGGGCGGGACTGGGGGTGACACGAGTCAAGTCATTGCTGTCAAAGAGAGTGGTCGGCGGAAATGCCGTTGACCCGCCCGCGATCGGCTGACCCGCACAACCGGTGGAGATCGGTGCACCCCACCTGCTTCCGTCCCACAGCGACTGCCCGTTGGGGTTGGCGGAGCAGTTGGGGTTGCTGCCCGG
>JALZIO010000042.1 GCA_030860245.1 Actinomycetota bacterium
AGTTGCGCCGGGTCTGATCGAGCGCCCTTACGTCTTCGAGGGCAACGACACTCCCGGCGTCATCTTATCGACCGCGTCCCGCAGACTCATCAACATGTACGCAGTCAAGCCGGGCCATCGTGCGGTCGTATTCAGCGCCAACGGTGACGGGGACGCAGCGGCGGCCGATCTCGAGCACGCAGGAGTGGAGATTGCTCGTGTGGTGGACGCTCGCAAGGGCGAGGACATCGTGCGCGTTGGCGGAGGCAAGGGCGTGCGATCCGTCGAGTGTCATGACGGCACGAAGGTCAAGTGCGACCTCGTCGTCACGGCTGTGGGGTGGACCGCGCCGACCTCCCTCACCAACATGTCGGGAGACCGTCCCACCTACGACCCGCGCGCCGGGCGCTTTTTCCCCTCGAGCCTCCCCGACGACGTGCTGGTGGCGGGTGGGATCGCGGGCGACGGAAGCCTCGATCAACTGCTCGAGCACGCTCGCGCCGTCGGCCGTGAGGCGGCCCGCCGCTCCGCCCACATCGGGCGCCGTAGGCGCGCCGCAACCCCTCAGAGCAGACCAGATGAAGACCGGGCCGAGCCGGCCGATTCCCCAATGACCATCCCCGAGCTGCCGGTCGCCTCCCACCCCGAGCTGTTCATGGGCAGGACGCACGGTGTCGTGGACTACTCCGAAGATGTCGCGTCCAAAGACCTCGTCGCTGCGGTCAAAGAAGGGTACGACTCGATCGAGCTCGCCAAAAGGTACACAACCGCTACGATGGGACCCACTCAGGGCAAGCTCGAAACCGTCAACGCGGTCGCCGTGGTCGCGGCCGCGACGGGATCAACCATCCAAGACACCGGCACCACCGTGTGGCGGCCGCCCTACAACTCCATCTCGCTCGGTGCGCTGGCGGGTCGGATCTTCGAGCCCGTGATGGTCAGCCCGATGCAGACATGGCACGAAGGTCACAACGCCAAGCCTCTGGTTGCAGGAACGTGGATAAGACCAGACCACTACGGCGACCCGGCCGAAGAGGTGCACAACGTCCGAACGAACGTCGGACTGATCGACGTCACCCCCCTGGGCAAGTTCGATCTGCGCGGCCCCCACGTTCCCAAGCTCCTGAACCAGCTCTACGTCAACAAATGGTCGAAGCTCGACGTTGGTTCGGTCCGCTACGGGGTCATGTGCGCCGAGGACGGGGTGGTGCTCGATGACGGTGTGACCGGCCGGCTCGAACCCGACAGGTTCATGATGAGCACAACATCCTCCGGCGCCGCCGCGCTGTGGGAGTGGATGGAGAACTGGTTGCAGACCGAACATCCCGAGTGGCGCGTCCATCTCACCCCGATGACCAGCGCGTACGCAAGCATCAACGTCGCCGGGCCCAAGTCGCGCGAGCTGCTGGCGCGCGTGGCAGGAGAGATCGACCTCTTGCCCGAGGACTTCCCCTACATGCGAGTCCGTACGGGCCGCATCGCAGGTGTAGACGGATGCTTCGTGTGGCGCATCGGCTTCACCGGGGAGCTCGGCTACGAGATTCACGTCCCCGCGTCCTACGGGTTGCACGTATGGACGACGCTCATCGAGATCGGCGCCGACTTGAAGGTGGCGCCCTTCGGCGTGGAAGCACAACGCATCCTGCGCCTCGAGAAGGGCCACATGATCGTCGGCCAGGACACCGACGGGCTCACCGGCGCTTATGGCGCAGAGCTTGGCTGGGCGGTGAAGCTGGACAAGGCCGACTTCGCGGGAAAACGCGAGCTTGTCTGGCAGAACGAACACGACAATTACTTCAGGCTCGTGGGACTGCAGCCGGTCGACCCCTCGGAGGTACCCCCAGAGGCAAGCCAGATCATCGAAGGGACCAAGCAGATCGCCGGCCGGATCACATCCAGCCGAAGGTCGCCGACTCTCGGCCGCTCGATCTGCCTCGGTTTCGTTGCCCCCCATCTCGCCGCGTCGGGGACGACCGTCACCGTGCGCCTTCCGGACGGCCGCCGCATCCCGGCCACGGTGATGCCCCAGCTCGCTCACTTCGACCCCGAAGGAGGGAGGGTGCGTGGCTGAACCGACTGCCATCGCCCGAAGTCCGATCGCGCCCGCGCCTCCGGTAACGGTCGAGAACGGGTGGGAGGTAAGTGCACGACGCAGCGCCGCGGCTCTTCGTATAACCGACTGCACGCCGCTCGCAAAGATCCTCCTGCTCGGGCCCGAGGACGAGGCCCTGGGCGTCCCCTTCGGGCGTGCCGAGCGCGACGAGAAGGGTGTGCTCGTCGTGGGTTCGGGCCCCGGTGAGTGGACGCTGTTCGGAGCGCCCGGCACCGGCGGGCGGCTTTGGGGCCCGGCTGCCGCCGCCTTGTCCCCCGCCGAGGGCGCCGTCTTCGACGTGACCCATGCGCGCGCGGCGATAAGGACCACCGGTCCGGAGACCGTCGCTCTGTTGGCGAAGGTGTGCGCCATCGACCTGGCCGAGGACATCACCCCCGATGGGGCGGCCTTTCGAAGCTCGGTCGCCAAGGTAGTGACCGACGTGGTGCGCGACGACCGGGGCGGACAACGCTCCTACCTCTTGCACTGCGATCGAGCGTTGGGTGGATACCTGTTCGACGCGTTGCTCGATGCGGGCGCCGAATTCGACATCGAGGTCGACGGCTTCGCCGGCCCCGGAATCTAGAGGAAGTGGGAGTGGGGACATGAGCATGCCGCCAAGCTTGGACATCGCCCGGAAAGCGACGTTGAAGCCATTGATCGACGTGGCCGGAGAGATGGGCCTCGGCCCCCACCTGCTCGAGCACTACGGCGACGCGGTCGCCAAGATCAAGCTAGAGGCCATCGAGGAGCTCGCACAAAGACCTGCGGCCAAGTACGTGCTGGTGTCAGCGATCACCCCGACGCCACTTGGCGAGGGTAAGACCACAACAACGATCGGGCTCGGGCAGGCATTCGGGCACATCGGCAAACGGGCGACCGTCGCAGTACGTCAGGCGTCGATGGGACCGACCTTCGGCATCAAGGGCGGAGCCGCCGGCGGAGGCTACAGCCAGGTGGTTCCGTTCGAGCTGGTCAACCTTCACCTCACCGGCGACATGCATGCGGTTGCCGCGGCCCACAATCTCCTGTCGGCCATGATCGACAACGCCCTTCACCGGAACGGGGGCCTGGACATCGACCCCCACAGCCTCACGTGGAGGCGGGTCATCGACGTCAACGACCGGATGCTGCGCAACATCGTCGCAGGACTGGGCTCGCGCGAGGACGGCACCCCCAGACAGACGGGGTTCGACATCACCGCCGCCTCGGAGGTCATGGCAGTGCTCGCGCTGTCCACCTCCCTGCAGGATATGCGTCGCCGCCTGGGCCGCATCGTTTTCGGTAACGACCGCACCGGCCATCTGCTCACCGCCGAGGCGATCAAGGCCGCCGGCTCGATGACCGTCATGATGCGGGAGGCGATCAAACCCAACCTGCTGCAGACGCTCGAGAACACTCCGGTGCTCGTGCACGCGGGCCCTTTCGGCAACATCGCCCACGGCAACTCCTCGATCGTGGCCGACCTCATCGGCATGCACGCCGGGGACTACCTCCTCACCGAGGCCGGCTTCGGCGCCGACATGGGCGCCGAGCGCTTCTTCAACATCAAGTGCCGCACCTCGGGCCTCCGTCCCGATGCGGCCGTGGTGGTTGCGACTGTGAGG
>JALZIO010000308.1 GCA_030860245.1 Actinomycetota bacterium
GGCAAGGGGGCGTCCAAATGACCTACGTCCTGGGCTCATCAGGCCCCGCTCTCTTACCCGGCCGCCGCACCAATTACGAATCTGGCCTTACCTCGAACCGCAAGCGTAGCGCCGTCTTCGTTCAATCGGGGACGCTCAGTGTCCGAAGCGAATGCCCTCTACGACGCGCAAGCTCTGCGACCGTGCTGATCACATCGTGACAAAATGGCAGCGGATCGGACCAAGAGAAAACTGCCTCCACTTTCTTTCCGCGCCAGGAACTCCACCAGTCACGCAGAGTGAGTTTGCCCTTTCTCCAATATAGAAAGGCCGACTGGAAATCATGGCGCAGATAGATCCACTTGACCCCCGTATATCGTTGAACGAGATTTTCAGGCAGCGGCAACCCGACCGAGTCACAATAGGTGCAATAGAGGAGGTCCACGCCCCCTGCCTCGGCAATCGCCGACCTTCCTGTGGGGCGGCCGATGTTCGCTTCGATGATGTATTGCCGACCCGTAGCCCTGTCCCGCTTCATCTCAAGATAACCCAGACCGCGGAAAGACACACTCTCGAACAGCCTTAGAGTTTCTTGGAGTACTGTGTCGTTTCGGCACTCTTCGCCCAAGGAGCTTGTCCCGGCCTCAGGCGGCCACTGCCGCAACTTGCGAGCAACGAAGGTGACCAATGGCGTGGAGTCCGCATCGAAGTAGCAGTTGCACGAGAAGAGATCGCTATCTCCTCCGTCAATCCACTCCTGGGCTACGAGGACGTCGGTCCATGACCCGATCTCCTCATACAGCTCCACTAGCTCTGAGGGCTCCTGCACCCGGTACACCTTGGCCAGGCCTTGCTGCTGCCACTCCCAGGACTTGACCCGAGGCTTGACCACCGCTGGGTAGCTCAGGGCCATAGCGGCTTCCTCCGCATCTTCCCGCGTCGTGAGGAACACGGTGCGGGGAATTGGCAGCTCGCGCTCCTGCGCAAGCTTGAGGAAGTCGACTTTGTCCATCAAGAGCTCGAGTGCATCGGGTGGAGGCAGGGTGACGTGGAACCACCGGCGTAGCTCTTCCCGGTGACGGGATATGGCCAGCACACTCATGTCCGTACAAGGAAACAGGGCACCCTTCTGGTCCAGCTCCCGGCCCAACTTCGTCAGAGCCTCTACGCAGGCGCCGGCGTCTTCGGTGTCTACGTAGATGATTTGCTCGCAGACTCGAGTACGGCAGCAGAAATGCCCGCTATCTGTCGCCAGAGCGATGACGGGGACGCGGTGGCCGGCCAGGATACGAGCGGTCTGTAAACCGGTAATGCAGTCGAGTCCAACGACGATCGCTGGTGGACGGTCCATATCGCGAAAGGCCCCGTTCACCGACATCGAAGAGGCCCCCTTTTGTCCTCCGGGGCTGCCGGGGGGTTGCTCATAGGCCGAAGGCGCCTCGTCGAAATCCGACAGCATTCGGATCAGCTCTCCTCCAGCTCGATAGCCTCCTTCGTCCGCACAAGATCAAAGATGTGATTCACGGACGCGATATGGGGGTCAACCGCCGCCGCCCTCGGGTCACTCCTCAAAGTGTCCAGGGTGCTCTCAATGGCCTGCACCGCGGCTCGCATGGGCTGATTTGCAAGGATGATCATTTGAAACCCCTTGGCGTGCAGCTGGTCGGTCGTAAAGTCGGGGAACATGGTGGGCACCGCCACCAATGGCACCCTACCGAGGCCGGACCACGAACCAAGAAACCCCTCTATCTCGGCCAATGTCTTGTCCCGAGAGTGGATAAGGATTGCATCGGCGCCCGCTTCTACGTATGCGTCCGCCCGCCGGCATGCTTCATCAACACCAAGCCCCGCGATCAAAGCCTCGACTCGCGCAATGAATACGAACTCCTCCGACTCCTGCACTCGCTTCCCGGCCCTGATGCGTTTCGCCTGCTCTTCGATCGGGATCAGGTCCCGATTCGACTCACCCGTATAAAGGCTGTTCCGTTTCGGGAACAGATTATCTTCAACGCATATTGCGGCGACGCCGGTTCGCTCGAATTGGGTCACGGTGCGCACGACGTTGCTCAGCCCCCCGTAGCCGTTGTCACAATCGACCACCACAGGCAGTCTCGTGGCCGCGTCCGCTCGAGTCGAGGCGGTCAGGACCTCGTTCATGGTGACGAGATTCAAATCAGGCACGGCGTGAGCCATGGTTGAGACCCCGAAGCCGCCGATCCATACTGCATCAAAACCATAGCTCTCTATGAGTTGTGCGGTCATCGCGTCATGCGCCCCAACTGCCACCACCGGGCGGGGTGACTTCAATCCAGCACGCAGTCTCTGCCTCTTGGATGTCGCTGTATCCATGCTAGTCAGTCGCCCCTTCCAGAACGTCCGCAGTCATTGTTTACCCGTGGAAATGAGCCAAATGTGGTGCCGGCCGAATTCATCGCTTTAGACCACGCGCTCACCGTCGGACAACGTCTCATCCAGAAACCCCTCACCGAAAGAGTCGATGATCTCGATCACTCGACGCCCGATTCTCCGCTGGGAGTCGCTCGCCATTCCGCCGATATGCGGCGTGAGCACCACATTATCCAGATGTCCAAGAGATGAGATCGTGCCCTCACCCTCTCGTTCGTGGACGTCCAGGGCGGCGCCCGCCAAACGTCCTTTGGTCAACTCCTTCTGCAACGCCGATTCGTCAACAATCCCCCCGCGTGCGGTATTGATGAGAAAGGCTCCCGTCTTCATCCGAGCCATCGCGCCCGCGTCTATGAGATGTTGCGTTGACGGTGTAAGAGGCACGTGTATTGACACATAGTCGCTACGGGCCAGAACCGAATCCAAGTCTGTTAGCTCGATACCCTTGAGGCGCAGGCTCGCTGCGTACTCAGGCGAAGTCCTGTCCACGCATCCAATGGGGCGCATTCCCCAGGCCGCTCCCAGTTCCCCTACCCG
>JALZIO010000054.1 GCA_030860245.1 Actinomycetota bacterium
CAGCCGACCAAACCGTCCGGGCGGGGGAGCTGGAGCTACTGACGGTTCCGGCCGACCCGACGGTCACGGCCACCGATCTCGGAAACTCCCCGCTCAGCGGGGCCGAGACCTTCCTCCATGCGCCGCCCGACAACCTCAATCCCGCAGCCGCATCCCAGCCCGCGGGAGATCTGGTGCACCCGAGTCTCGGCGCCGTGGCAGGAATAGAATCGACCTCCACGACCGGGTTGAAGTCTTCAGCCTCCCAAGAGCTCCCCACGGCCACCGGCAGTTTCAACTATTGGGCCCCGGCTTCGCCGACGGGGGCCGAGCGGCTTCTGTGGGCCACCGCCCAGCTCGGCCCGCTCAACGGGGTGCAGCTCCGGCTTGACGACAGTCAGGGGCTAACGAGCTTCAGGGCCCGGGGCGGCGCGACTCCTACGCTGAACGGCGGGACGTCGGCTACGGCAACTCCCGTTGGAAGCGGCCGCAAGGTGGAAACGGTCGCCTCCGCCGCCTTCGGGAGGCTGCGTCTACTTCCGACCAGCTTCATAGACAGCCCAGTCACCGATGCCCTCGGGGAGACGCTCAACGAGAAGGCGGTGATCGTGATCGACGATTTCCAGGCGTCCACGACTTGCACGTCTACGGCGTCCACGTCGGGGACGGCAACGGCCACCCACGAGTGGTCGGCGAAGCTCCGCTACTGGGAGGACTCGAACGGGCTGGACGGCTTGTCGGCGGGAGAATACTCATCGCCCATTGCTCTTTCGAGCACAAACACCAGCGATCCCCTCGGCGATCTCGGGACTGCAAACAACCCACTCGTCCACGACGGAGTCCTGCCTGTCGATGACGTCTATTTGTTCGAGGACCCCAACAGTGTCCCTGAGCGCCGCGGGTACCTGCGCACCTGGAGTAGTTCCTTCGGGTCGTCCGGCCAGACGAGCAGCGTCGATGCAGCCGGCCGGATTACGCAAGCGGACATCAACGGCGCGATCCGAATCGGTACCGCGCCGACCTATCCGGGAAGGGAAGACTCCGTGCTCTCCATCGAGGCGGGCAAGTTGAGCTGCGCGTCGGAGGACCAGCGATGAGGTATGAGCCAGGAGACCGAGGATTTACGTTGATCGAAACCCTGGTTGCCATCTCACTGCTTGGAATCGTTTCGGTGTCGATCTACTCAGTTCTTTGGGCGGGCATCGGTGTCTCTGCTACCTCCGGGGATGTCGTTCGCATATCAGAGGAGGCCCGTCTCGGCCTGAACCGGATGATTCGCGATACACGCGAGGGGCAGCTCTTCACCGATCTCGATCCCACGTCTTACAGCGTCCGCATCGACTTCGACGGGGATGGGAACACGGGTGAGAACCCAAACGAGAACGGCGACTACGAGAATTTGGAGTTCCAGTACCGGGCGGCCGACAACACCATTCGGCTCAATAACGAGATCTTGGCCGCCGGGGTCGAGCCGATCGGATCGACTCCTGTGTTTTCCTACACGAGCAACGATCTGCGCTACGACTGGAACGGGGACGGTGTGACGACTGCGCCGGAGCTCGACGCTGCTCCCTCTCACGGTTTCCCTGCCATAACCGGAAGCAGCGCTTTGCTCTACGACAACGTCGAATACGCGTTTCAGGTCCGAAGCGGCGACCGAGTGACGCACTTTCGCGCCCAGGCACAATTGAGGAACCGTAGATGAGGAGCCGACCGATGAACACAATGCGCAACGAGCTCGGAGTCGCCATGGTTACGGTCCTCTTCGTCGGAGCAGCGCTGACGGTGGTGTCGTCCACAGCTGCGTTCGTCACGATCAAGGAGTTTCAATCGGGCGCCGACGACCGGCGCGCCACCGAGGCGCTGGCTTTCGCCGAGTCGGGCGTCGACCGCCTCATGCTGGAGTTGACTCGGGGAACCTTCACCTGGAACGAGATGAATGAGGCCGGGTGCGAGTTCGCGCCCATCGGTGTCCCCAGGGGCAATCTGGGGAATCAGAAAGCCTACGATGTCCAACTGACGGTGTTTCATCCCGAGCTTGCTGCTACCCAGCGGCTTCCCGACCTGCAGACATGGAAGAAGCCGGGCGACACATGGGAATCCTCGTGGAACGACAACAAGGAATTGTGTATGGACACGACGCGGCCCGGCCCGGAACCGGGAGGGCCGCAAGTGCCTCAGTGGTTCGCGATCACATCGACGGGGCAACACCCAACGGCGATTCGGCAGGTGCGCCAGGTGGTGAAGATCGGGGCCCGGGGGCTGCCGATTGGGATGGAGGCGGACACTGTGGAGGTCGCGGGTGGGAATCCGTCGGCGGTCAACGTTTCGCTTATCACTCCTGGAGACGTCACTTCCGACCGCAACAAGATGAGATTTTCGGGAACCGACCCCTACTACAAGCTGCACCACTTCTGGGAGTCGCTCAGTTCCGCAGAGGCGGCCCCTGCCGCCGTCCACGCTCTGGGAAGCATCAAGTGCAGCGCTAATCCCAGCTCGACAGAATGCACCGGTGGCGTCGAGCACAGCCCCTCTCGTAAGTTGAACTGCGGGGCAAACGGGAACAACGGCCAATCACAGTGGGATCAGAGCGGGGGCGGAAGCCCCATCACCGTCTCGACGCCGTGCGGCGGACAATCCGCAGCCCCTCCGCCTTCCTCTTTCTTCTCGCTTGACGACTACAAGAGGGCGGCCCCAACCCCGGAACTGAACGATCAGGACTACGCCAACCTCAAGGCGGCGGCCCAAGCCTACGGCATCTATTGCCCCCTCGACAGCGGGGGCGGGGGTACCTGCACGAAGCCCACGGGGACTTTCACGGTGAACAGCAATACCGTCATCCAGGATTCGGACGTGGCAGGGTTGCGAAACAATTTCGTCGCCTACTTCGAATTCCCGCCAACCGGTGATCCCCTCAGCCGCTTCGTCAAATGGAAAGCCGCGGTGGGCCCGTGCAACGACAGCGCGCCGCTCAGCAAATCGGTCGTCATCGTAGTGCGCTACGGGGGCCTCGAGCTGTCCGGAAACGGGGAGATCGTCGGCGCCTTTTTGGCCGAACAGGGGGAGATTGCGCTGAGGGGCTCGGGTGCGGGCTTCCTCATACACGGGACCCTGATATCCAAGTCCCTCGACCTTGGAGGGAACGCCCGGGTCCAAATGAGCTCTTGCTGGGTCAAGAACCTTCCCGGCGGCTTCCTCCGCGTTACCCCCGAGAGCTTCAGCGAGGTCGACCGCTAGGCCACCGGGCGGGATGGACGTCAGGCCTCGCGGCCCACTCTAAAGGTGGGCCCGAGCCTGCCGAATAGACAAGCTGAACGTGCTTGTACTCCGTTGTTGTGCTTTTGAGCTCCTGAGGGGCCGGCGCCGACGGGTACCCGTCGATAACGGAAGGTGTCCTGGATGGCCCGGCCAGACTTCGAAGAGCCGCTCCTGACCGTAAGTGAGGTGGCGGCGCTCCTGCACGTCTCCAACATGACGGTCTACCGGCTCATCAAGTCCGGGCAGCTCACCGCCATCCGTGTGGGCAAGAACTATCGCATCCGCCGCACCGAGGTCGAGAAGTACCTCGACGATAGGGCCGTACAGGTCGAGGGCAAGGCCTAGTGGCCGGAGCCTCGGCCCCCACCGTCGGACTGGACATCGGCACGAGCGCAGTGCGCGCGGCACAGGTGACGAAATCGCGGGCGGGCCTGAAGCTGGCTTCGTTTGGCCAGGCGGCCCTGCCCCAGGGGGCGGTCGTCGACGGCGAGATCCGTGACGCCGGCGCCGTGTCCCAGGCGATCTCCCAACTGTGGAAGCGGGTAAAGATCCGGTCCAAAAAGGTGGTGCTCGGCATCGCCAACCAGAGGGTCGTGGTCAGGCAGATCGAATTGCCGTTCCTGGAAGAGAAGGAGTTCCGGGCCTCGCTGCAGTTCCAGGTGGCCGACCACATTCCGATGCCGGTGGATTCGGCCGAGCTCGACTATCAGATCATCGACGACTACACCGACAAGGACGGGCAGCGGATGATGCGCGTCCTTCTCGTCGCCGCGGCCAGCGACATGGTGGAGACATTCATCGAGACCGCGTCGGCGGCCGGCATTTCACCCATAGGGGTGGACCTGGCGCCATTCGCCATCGCCCGTGCAGTGAGCTCCAATGCGCGCGGCGAGTCCGGCGCTGCAGGAGCCGAGGCGGTGGTCGACGTCGGCGCCACGGTGACAAACATCGTCGTCCATCACAACGGCGAGCCGAGGTTCGTCCGCATTCTGCTGGTGGGTGGGGATGATGCGACCGAATCCCTTGCCAAAGATCTCGATGTTTCCTTCGAAGAGGCCGAGTCGATGAAGCTCGATCTCGTCCTGGGAGTGGGCACCGAGGAGATGAAAAGTCTCATCGCCGGTCGTGTCGACAACCTCGTCAACGAGATCCGCGGTTCGGTCGATTACTACCTCTCGCAGGAGAACAGCGAGTCGATCTCTTCTGTGGTTGTCACCGGTGGAGGGTCGTTGACGCCCGGTTTCACCGAACGATTGGGGAAGGTGCTCCAGAGCGACATCAGCAGAGGGGCCCCACTCGTGGACATGAATACAAAGAAGTCGGGCCTCACCGATGAGCAGGTTGCAGAGGTGGAGCCGGTGGCCGCCGCCGCCGTGGGACTCGCCCGGGGATGAGGAGGCTGCCCTAGTGCACGCTCTCCGATCACGCGCTCCCCAGAACCAGGGGCTGATGCGGCGAATAGAGCTGCTTCCCCCGCGTTACGCGCAAAAACGCCGAGCTCGCCGCAACATCGGTTTCGTTGCATTGGGCGGCGTCGTTGTCCTGGCCGCACTCGTCGTGTGGTGGGTTCTGCTCGGAGGTGAGGTCGCCGATGCCGAGGGTGAGCTCGCCGTTGTGCAGTCCCGCAACGCGGCATTGCAGGCGGACATCGACGAGCTTGCGCGATTTGCGGAACTCTCCGATGAGGTCGCAAAGAAGAGATCTGCGTTGCAGACCGTTATGGCGGGAGACGTGGACTGGCCTTCGTTGCTTACAGAGGTGGCCATGGTGGTGCCCGGAGAAGTGTGGTTGACGGGCATGACCGCATCGGCCGGCACGGCCGAAGGCGCCACCCCCGTTGGCACCGAGACCGCACCCGTCCGTGTCTCGCAGGAGACACCTTTTGGACGTATTCAGTTCCAGGGCTCGTCCCTCTCCCTGCCCGGGGTCGCCAAGTGGCTCATCCGTCAGCAGGGCGTCGAGGACTTTTCGGCGGTGTGGCTCAACAGCGCCACCGAGACGCCTGCGGACGCGGCCACCAGTGCGGTTCCCCTCACGACCTTCGACAGCACGCTCGAGCTCAGCGAAACGGCGGCCAGCCGCCGCTTCGAAGAAGGCGCCGGAAGCTCTGAGTTGGATCTCAGCAAGGAGAAGACACCTTGAGCAACCGGATAAGGATGATCCTCGTGATCTTCGGGATCCTTGCGCTGTGCGCAGCGTGGTTCTTCTTCTTCGTCCGCCCCCGGCAAGCCGAGCTTGCGAAGGTACGCGCCGACACCGTCGAAGAAGAAAACAGGACGGTGGCCCTGCAGGCCGAGCTGGACAGGCTCGAAGAGCTGCAGGCGAACGCACCCGCCCTCGAGGCCGAGCTGGCCGCAACACGCAGACTGATCCCGTCGGAGAATGAGGTTGCGAACTACATTTTCCTGGTCGAAGAGGCCGCCACCCAGGCAGATATCGATTTCGTGAACGTCACTCCGGAGCTGCCAAAGCCCCCGCCCGAAGGTGCTCCCCTTGCGGAGATCCGCACCGTCATCGGCGCCGAGGGCGGCTACTTCGAAATACAGGATTTCTTCAGGCGCCTCCACGACCTCGATCGTGCGGTCAGGGTCGACCTGATGGCTCTTGCCCCGGCGACGGATGCAGCAGCGACCGAGACGGCTGTCGATCCGGCCGCTGCGAACAAGCTGCGTCTCGATGTGACCGCCCGGATCTTCTTCGAGCCACCCGAAGGTGCCTCGAGCGCCGCAGCGGCCCCCGCTCCGGCGACGACGACGCCCTAGAGGGAGAATCGATGGCGACTGCACCACAAACAATCGAAAGCGAGTCCAGGCGCAATATCAAAGGCGTCCAGATAGCGCTGGTGGCGCTGGTCGCCGTCGTGCTTCTCGGAGCGGTGTGGTTCTTCTTCCTCAAAGGGGACGCCGAACCGGAGGTGGCCGCCGACATTCCCCCGGTCACCGAGGCGGTGCCGGATCCCGTGGACGAGGGGCTGGTGGAGGACCCTGAAGGGGAACCTCGAGCCCCCGGAGAGGGCCCCAGGGAGACCACCGAGGTGTTCGCGCCCAAGGATCCGTTCGAGCCGCTGATCTCGCCCGCAAGCGCGGCAACAACCGAGGCGTCGGGGGCGACCGATACATCCGGCGCCACCGACACCTCGGACGATTCGGGGGTGGACGAAACCCCCATCGACGACGACGGCGCGAGCGGCCCGGGTGGCGGTGGAAACGGCGGAGGCGGTGGGAACACCCAGGGCGTGGGGGGCCGAGAGGTCGAGCTGGCCGACGTGTCGACGAAACCGGGGGACAAAGGCGCCTCGGTCAAGGTCGACGGCGTGGTCTACGACGTGATGCCGGGGGACAAATTCGCCGAGAACTTCAAACTCATCACCGTGTACGGCAAGTGCGCCACCATGCTCTTCGGCGACGACCAGTTCACCCTGTGCGAGGGAGAGCACGTCCTCAAGTAGGGCAGGGCCCGGAGTCGTCTTCTTCTCCACGGTTCGAGAACACATCTCTCCTCGGGCTTGGCCGGTTTCCCCGGCGCCGCTTCGACCGCGTCCAGACCTCCTTCCTGGCAATTTTAGGTAATCGCCGGATCGGACGATAGAGGACCTAAAGCCGGCAAGGAGAGTCCATTGATAGTTGCGAACGTCCGTCGCACGGTGTCCGAGATCAGGGACGCGGAAGATCGCGTCCGTTCTCAGCACCTGCTGGCGCGCGTATTCCACGAGGTCCTTTCTGAGACCAACTCGGCTTCGCTGCTGGAGCTGATAGCCGACTCGCTGGCGGAGCTGGTTCCCTACGATTCCCTGACGGTCTACCGCGCCCACGAACGGA
>JALZIO010000069.1 GCA_030860245.1 Actinomycetota bacterium
CCTATGCAGCGGAAACCCTTGAGCACTACTGCACACTGCTCGGACTCTTGGTTCGTTTGCGAGACCTCGTGACGACATCTGAAGAGGAACCGCTTGAGCTCGCGAGCACGGCCCGGGTGGAACTCCAGCGCATCAGACTGTATGGCGCCGTCCAGAAGATGCGGGCACACGAAACGTTGCAATTGCTCCGCCGCCAACCCGAGATCACCGATATGGAGCACAAAAAGCTGAGTACCGGCAGTGGGTTCACCAACGGACACAGCAGTCTTGGGGCCTTCTATGACGTCGGTTCCGAAGTTCTGTTGGGGTGGCAGCTCCAAGCAAACCAGTGGCGGCTCGCGATGATTCTCAAGTCATTATCGGGGCGCGGGGAGCAGGCGCGGGCCAAGCGGGAAGCGTACGCGCTGCAGCATGAGGATTGGTTCGAGTTCGATCTTGTCAAACAGACACTGGCCGCCCGCGGGCACTCAAAGTTGAAGAAAGGCAGGAGAGTATTCAACCATTACGACCCAGATTTCATCTACCGCTATCACGCACCGGCCGATCTTACGGTGAGGGACGTGGTGGATCTGGGTGTCTCCTACATTCGGCGCGCGCATGCCCTTGGCGAGAAACTGTAGGCTCTGAGGGCCGGTCCAAGCCTTGCGGTCGCCTTTTTTGGCCTGAGAACCGGAACCAAGTACAACAGGGGCGTTTCTGCCTCCCAACGGAAGGGCGTCGATCGGTGCGAGACGCTCATCCATGACCGCTACTCGGAGAGCGTCTCCCTGATCACGGCCTCGACAACACCCTCGAGCCGGCCCGTCCGTTCAAAGGCGCGCCGTTGCCGGTCCGCACCCGTCCCGTCCCGCAAGGTCGCGTGCACGAGATCGGCGATCTCCTCCCAGTCGTCGTTGGCTTCGAGGTAGGGGCGCAGACGAATCAGGTGGTTTTCGATCACCTCGGCGGCCGGCCCTGCGGTGGTTTCGTGCAGGTCGATCAGCGTGTCGTTGATGCCGAATCGCGCGGCGCGCCACTTGGCGGCGCGAGCCAACTCCGGGCGCGGCAGGTCCGGCGGCGCGCCGCTGAGGACCTGATCGTGGCAGATCTGAGCGCTCGCCCGGATCAAGCCTGTGACCATCACGGCCTCGTCTATCGAACTGCACACATCGGTGACCCGGAACTCGAGCGTGTCCCAGCGCGCCGACGGACGCACGTCCCAGTAGATCTCGGCTTCATCTTTGATGCTGCCCGTGGAGATCAGGCTGCCCACAAGCTGCTCGTAGTCGGCGCGCGACCCGAAGCTCTCCGGCAATCCGCCGGTAGGCCAGCGATCACACATGTCGGTCCGATAGCTCGCAAAGCCGGTGTCTCGCCCCAACCAGAACGGCGAGTTGGCCGCCAGGGCGATCAGAGGAGGAAGCCATACGGCGGTCCGCTCCATCGTTTTTAGGGCCACCTCGGCGTCCCCGATACCAACATGAACATGGAAGCCGAAGACGATGTGTTCACGTACGAGCTGCGCATAGTCGCGCTCCATGGCGAGATACCGGGTCGTGGGCGTAACGTTTTGATCGCTCCAGTGTGAGAAGGGATGCGTCCCGGCCGCGGCTATCTGAACGCCCGCAACTTCCGCGGCAACCCTCAGCTCCTTTCTCGAGCGCACGAGCTCTGCACGCACTTCCCCCAACGTGTCGCACACCGCGGTACTGATCTCGACCTGGGACAGGTTGAGCTCGGGGTGAATTTCTCCGCCCGAGAAAGCTGCGTTGGACAGGACCGGTTCTGCACGCTGGGTCAATTCGAAAGTCTGGGGATCGACTATTTGATACTCCTCTTCGACGCCCAGGCTAAAGTTGCGAGCCCGCGACCGCGCAGGTGACCCCACTACGCCGCGCCGGTTTCGGCTACGACCAGGTCCACCACGTCCTCCAAACGCCGGCCTCGTCCGAACGCGTTTCGCTGGCGCGACGCCCCGGTTCCGCGCTCGATGACCTGCTGCACGAGAGCAGATACTTCCTCCCAGTCCCCGTTGTCCTCGAGGGAGGGGCGGAGGAAAGTGAGCCAACCGTCGATGACCTCAAGGGCGGGCCGTGACGTCTGCTCGTGCGCGTCGATCAGCGTAGCGTCCAGTCCGTGCCGGGCGGCGCGCCACTTTGCCGCTCTGAGCAGCTCCGGACGCACCACCGGAATGACCTCGTCGCGCACGGCTTGCTCATAGCACCGGCGGGTCAAGGCGCGAGCGAGCCCTGCAATCATCACCGCCTCGTCGACGGTCATGCAGACGTCGGTGACCCGGAACTCGAGGGTGTCAAAGCGCGAGGAAGGGCGGACATCCCAGTAGATGCGAGTCTCTTCGACGATGCTATCGGTTGTGACCAGAAGCTCGATTACATCTTCGTACTCGGCGCGCGACCTGAAGACCTCGGGAGTGCCCGCCATGGGCCATCGCCCCCACACGTCTGTCCGATAGCTCGAGTAGCCGGTGTCCCGGCCCATCCAAAAGGGCGACGATCCACCCAGGGCCAGCATCGGAGAGAGCCAGCCCCTCACTCGGTTCATGGTTTGAACGGCAGCCTCGCGGTCATCGATGCCGATGTGCACGTGATAGCCGAAGACGATCTGCTCTCTGGCCAGCTGCCCGTAATCTTCGGCCATGCCGACGTAGCGCTCTTTGGGAGTGATGGCTCCATGGGCAGGGTCGGCAAGGGGGTGTGAACCTGCCGCTCCGATCCACATGCCCTCTTCGGCGGCAGCCGAGCTGACCGCATGCCTCGAGCGCACGAGCTCGGCGCGCACCAGCGTTAGATCATCGCAGACGGGCGTGCCGATCTCGATCTGGGACAGCTGTAACTCGGCCTCGACGTTTACCGGCGCGCTCTCGGCCCGCGACAGGATCGCCTCGGCCCGTTGTCTGAGGGAGCGGGTCCCCGGATCGATGATCTGATACTCCTCTTCGACCCCCACGGTGAAGTGCTGCTGCTGTAAGGACGTCGCAAGCCTCCCTCGGCGTGAACATCGGACGATGCGGACACGGGGGTGGAGCGGCGGGTCGGCGATGACCAACAGGTGACCCCGAAGACGATGATTGTACGCCGAGCCCCGCTCCCAACGGCGTCCTCAGGCGATGAGCCCCACGGCCCAGCGAAAGACGGTTATGGCGCCGATGATCACGAACAGTGCGCCGAAGAGAACCAGCGGTCCCACCCACCAGTCGGTAGCGCGTTCTATGGGGTCGGTTGCCGCGTCACCGTGGCGCACCACGAGGTGCGGACCGCCCGGCTGACTGAAGTGCAGGTGCGCCCGCTTGCCCTCCACCAGGTCCGCAAGCCCCTGGAGAAGGTCGATGAGCTCCTCGTCATCGACCACCAAGGTGGTCTCCTCCAATGCTTCTCCGCTGCGATCCTCGATCCTCATGACGTGGGAACGACGGCTCTGTGCTCGAACGGCGTGGAGAGTACGACGGTCGAGCTCGTCACAACCTCGAGCTTGCCTCTGAGATCATCGAGCAACTCCTCGAGTGCACGGGTGCTGGGCGCGCGCACGACGAGCACGTAGGACCGCTCGCCGGCGACCGAGTAGCAGGATTCGACCATCGGGAACTCCTCCACCCGCCCCGGGATGTCGGTGGGGGAGGAGGCCCTGAGGGCAAGGCTCACGAAGGCGGTGATCGGCCACCCCACCCGGTCCAGCTGGACCTCCGCCCGGTAGCCTCGGATGACGCCCGCCCGTTCGAGCTTTCGCACCCGGTCGTGAACCGACGACGCCGCAAGGCCGACCGCAACGCCAACGTCCGCGTAGGTGAGGCGGGCATCGCGCTGAAGCTGTCCGATGATCCTCCGGTCCGTCGCATCCATTCCGAATATCCTTCCGTGAAAGTGGGTTTCAACCTAATCGAATTCGGTTAGGCTGGCCTCCCACCCGCATCGACTCACCCAGAAGGAGGATGTCCCATGGCCATCGATGCTATCGATCAGGTCGCAACGGCCCGCCCGGCGCGCCGGGTGCCGGGGGCGCACGCCTCCGAACAGCCTTACACATACCCTTTGAAGCGACCCTTCGTCGAGCCCGACTGGACGCGGCTGCCCGGCTACAGGGATGTCACGGAGTCCGAATGGAACAGCGCGAAGTGGCAGCGCCAGCACAGTGTCAAGAACCTCGACGGCCTCCGGCGCGCCCTCGGCGAGCTGCTCCCCGACGATCTGGCCGCATCGATCGACCGGGATCAGCGTGAACGGGCCACGATGTCGATGCTGGTGCCGCCCCAGATGCTCAACACCATGGAAGAGCAAAAGCTCTGGAACGACCCAATTCGGCGCTACATGATTCCGGCGTTTGCGGATCGTGATCCAGACTGGCCCAGCCATCCGACAGCCGAGCGTGACAGTCTCCATGAGGCCGATATGTGGGCGGCCGAGGGCCTTACGCATCGCTATCCCACTAAAGTGCTCGCCGAGCTTCTCTCCACCTGTCCGCAGTACTGCGGGCATTGCACGCGCATGGATCTGGTCGGCAACAATGTCCCGCAGTTCATCAAGTACCGCTTCGAGCTCAAGCAGAAAGAGCGCTATGAGGCGATCATCGACTATCTGCGCACAACTCCTACAGTGCGTGACGTGGTGGTGTCGGGCGGGGACGTGGCCAACCTCCCGATCGGCCACCTCGAGTCATTTGTCGGTTCGCTCATCGAGCTTGATCACATCCGCGATATAAGGCTTGCAACCAAAGGTCTCATGGGGCTGCCTCAGCACTTCCTCCAGGATGACGTTCTGTTCGGCATCGAACGCCTTGCCCACAAAGCCATCGAGCACGGGACCGACCTGGCGATCCACACACACATAAACCACGCGAACTCCGTCACTCCTTTGGTCGCCAAAGCCACCAAGAAGCTGCTCGAGACAGGCGTACGGGACGTGCGCAATCAGGGGGTTCTCCTGCGCGGCGTCAACGCAACCCCGCACGCGCTTCTAGACCTCTGCTTCCGCCTGCTCGACGACGCCAAGGTGATGCCTTATTACTTCTACATGTGCGATCTGATCCCAAACTCGGAGCATTGGAGGATCCCGGTCCACGAGGCGCAGGGGCTGCAGCATGCGATCATGGGTTACCTTCCCGGGTTCGCCACTCCCCGCATCGTGTGCGACGTTCCGTTCGTCGGCAAGCGCTGGGTCCACCAGATCGATTCATACGACCGCTCCAAGGGGATTTCCTATTGGACCAAGAACTATCGGACGGGTATCGAGTGGGATGACCCGGAGGCAATCACGCGCACCCACGAGTACTACGATCCGATCTCTGGTCTCCCCGAAGAGGGCAAGGCGTACTGGCGCGAGCGGGTCGCCGGGCTTGCGACCGCTTGACCCCGGTATGAGCGCCATCTTGTTCCGGGGTGGCCCTGTCAAGTCAGTGGGCGCTTCGGGCGACGTTGACTGGGTGCTCGTCGTCGACGGGCTGATTGAGGCCACGGGCGCCCGGGACGATGAACCTGGTTGTGACCGCACCGTCGAGTTGGACGGGGCGACTCTGCTTCCCGCCTTCTGCGACGCGCATGTGCATCTCCCCGCCACCGGGCTGTATCAGGAGGGAATGGACTTCCGGGGACAGCAGCGCTCGGCGCCCATCCTGGAGGCATTCACAGAGCGGGCGCGCTCGGGTGACGGGCTGTTGTTCGGGGGCAACTTCGAGGATCCCCTGGACGAACCTCTAACACGTCATCACCTCGACGCCGCGGTGGGGGATCGGCCCGCGCTTCTGGCACGGGCCGACATGCACTCCTGCATCGTGTCCTCGGCGCTGCTCGATCATCTGACCGTCGGGGAGCTCGAGGGCGTTGATCGCGAGGATGGCGTCCGGCCGACGGGTTACTTGCGAGAGCAGGCGGCCGCCGAGGCGTGGCGGTGGTTCGACACCAACCTGCCCGAAGCGCAACAGCGCGGCGCCATCGCCGCAGCTGTGCAGCTGGCGTACTCGAAGGGCGTCGCAAGCGTACACGAGATGTATGTGGCCGAGTGGCGCGGCTGGTCGTCGTTATCGGTGCTGCTTGAGGGGCTTGTGAGGGTCGCCCTGGACGTGTTGATCTACGTTGCCTCCGACGATGTCGAACGCGTCCGGGCGATGAATCTCGGGCGGATCGGGGGCGATTTCTTTCTCGACGGCTCCTTCGGGTCCCACACCGCGTGGATGTCGGAGGAATACCTGTCGGCCCCTCCCGCGGGCACCCCTCCCAACGGCATCGCCTACCGCACCGAGGGGGAGCTGGTCGACTTCTTCACCCGGGCTCAGACGGCCCGTCTCCAAACCGGTGTTCACGCAATCGGAGACGCCGCCATCGAACAAGCGTTGACCGCATGGGAGAAGGTGACCGCCGAGTTCGGCGAGGCGGCCGTGGCTGCGCTCGGGCACCGAATCGAGCATTTCGAGTGCGCAAGCGACGACCACATCGCCAGAGCGCGCCGCCTTGGGCTGAAGATAAGCGTCCAGCCGGCCTTCGATGCATTCTGGGGCGGGGACGACGGCCTCTACGCGTCCCGCATAGGCGCGCCACGGGCCTCGAACATGAACCGCTTCGGGACGATGCTCCGTGCCGGTTTAAGCCTCGGGGTCGGATCCGACTCGACCGTCACTCCGCTCGACCCGTTCCTTCAGATGCAGGCTCTCTGCACGCATCGCAACGAGGCCGAACGGATGACCGCCGGTCAAGCCCTGAGAATGCATACCCTGGGCTCCCGCGACCTTGGCGGGCAGGGGGATATCGCGGGCACGATCGAGCCGGGGAGATGGGCGGACTTGACCGCAGTGGACCGGGACCCGGAGGCATGCGAAGCGGAGAACATCGGCTCGACCCAGGTGCTCGGAACCTGGATCAAGGGCGAGCAGGTATGGCCCGAGGAAGAAGCAGAGACAAGATAGGGATCTTCAGAGCAGAGGAGGCCGGCATGGCTGAAGGCGGATTCAAGGTGACATACGCGACAATCTCTTCGGACAACGAGGAGATGACCAAGAGATACAAAGAGGGCATCGAGAAGGCCAAGTCATGGCTGGGCAAGGACTATCCCTTCTATGTGAACGGGCAGAAGCGCAACGGTGCCGGGCGCGCCGAAGAACGTTCCCCGATCGACAACGACCTCATCATCGGGCACTTCGCCCAGGCAACAGCAGAAGATGCACGAGACGCCGTAGCCGCCGCCAAAGGCGCCTATCCGGAATGGTCTCAGAAACCGTGGCAGGAGAGGGTCGAGATCCTCAGGCACGCAGCAGACCTTATTTCCGAGCGGGTCTTCGAGCTCGGTGCGCTGACCGCTCTCGAGGTCGGCAAGAACCAGCTCGAGGCGTTGGGCGAGGTCGAGGAAGCCGCCGACCTCATCCGTTACTACTGTCATCAGATGGAAGAGCACGACGGCTTCTCGGTTCCTATGGGCCAGCTCAGCGATGAGGAGAAGACCCGCAGCGTGCTGCGTCCGTACGGTGTATGGGCGGTGATCTCGCCCTTCAACTTCCCAATCGCCCTATCGGCGGGACCCGTCGGCGGAGCATTGGCCGCCGGCAACACCGTCGTCCTCAAACCGTCCGAGCAGGGCTTTGGGATCGCCCTCAAGCTCTACGAGATACTGCTCGAGGCAGGCGTTCCCGCCGGTGTGGTGCACGTCCTCACCGGCCCGGGCGAGACGGTTGGCCAAGAGCTGCACGAGAATCCAGATGTCGCAGGCCTCACGTTCACGGGCTCCTATGAAGTCGGGATGAAGATCTACAAGACCATCGCAAAGGACTGGCCCAAGCCGGTAATCGTGGAGATGGGCGGGAAGAACCCGGCAATCGTCAGTGCCAAAGCCGATATCGACAAGGCAACGGACGGTGTGCTTCGCTCCGCGTTCGGTTACAGCGGACAGAAGTGCTCAGCGTGCTCGAGGGTGCTGGTCCAACGTCCTATATTCGACGATTTCGTCAAGCAACTGGTCACAAAGACCAAAGAAACCAGCGTCGGGAACCCCCTCGAAGCGGGCGTGTACGTGGGCCCCGTCATCGATGCCGCCGCGGTCGAACGATTTGAATCCGCCGCAGCCCGGGCAAGCCAAGAGGGCCGCGTGATCGTAGGCGGCGCCCGCCTTGAAGCGGACGACCTGGCGCGCGGCAACTTCGTCGAGCCCACCGTGGTCGAGGTGCCAATCGATTCCGGTGTTTGGCGTGACGAGTTGTTCGTGCCTCTGGTAGCGGTTCACCCGGTCGATTCCCTCGAGCAGGCGCTGGAGCTCGCGAACGACACACCCTACGGTCTGACTGCGGGCTTCTATTCCGAAGACCGGGACGAGGTTGACATGTTCCTGAACAACATCGAGGCGGGCGTCGTCTACGTGAACCGACGCGCCGGCGCGACCACGGGCGCCTGGCCGGGCATACAGCCGTTCGGCGGCTGGAAGGGCTCCGGGAACAGCGGTAAAGCGGGCGGAGGCCTCTACTACGTCCAGCTCTACATGCGAGAGCAGAGTCAGACCATCGTGGAGGACTGACGGCTATGGGTGAATCGACCGGGAGCTCCTACGAGAGCTTGGCGCGCCATACCAAACCGGTGATCTCAACCGATCTCCCCGGCCCCAAGGGCCGCGCCGTGATCGACGCCGATGCGCAGGTAACCAGCCCGTCACTTCCGCGCGCGTATTCGTTCGTTCCCGACAGGGGCGCGGGTGCTGTGATCACGGACGTTGACGACAACGTCTTCCTGGATTTCAATGCAGGCATCGCCGTGTGCTCGACGGGCCACGCCCACCCCGCGGTTGTCGGCGCCATCAAGGAGCAGGCGGACAAGCTTCTTCATTATTCGGCGTCCGACTTCTACCTGCCGATCTACGCGGAGATGTGCGCTCGCCTCGTGGCCACTGCGCCGATGGACGGTCCGGCGAGAGCTTTCCTTACCAACTCCGGCACCGAAGCCGTTGAAGCCGCCATAAAGCTCGCCCGGCACCACACCGGGCGTCAGTATATCCTGTCGTTCTTCGGATCGTTCCATGGACGCTCCTACGGGAGTGTCTCGTTGACCGCTTCGAAGGCGAACTACAGGGCGGACTTCGGTCCACTGCTCCCGGGAGTGCTGCATGCCCCTTATGCGGGCCGCTTCGACTCTTTCACAGGCCTCGGCGACTCGGGCGACGGCTTGGCCGAGCCGGATCTCGACTACATCAACGACGTCATCTTCAAGCGCCTGGCTAAACCGCACGAGGTCGCCGCAGTCGTCGTCGAGCCCATTCTCGGCGAGGGTGGTTATGTCGTCCCGCCGCGATCCTGGCTGCTCCAACTTCGAAACATGTGCGATGCCCACGGCATCCTCTTTGTGGCCGACGAGGTGCAGAGTGGCATTGGGCGCACGGGAAGCATGTGGGCGATGGACCACTTCGGCCTCGAACCCGACATCGTCTTAACCGGCAAGGGCATTGCCAGCGGAATGCCGTTGGGCGCCATGGTCGCCCGCGCCGACTTGATGACCTGGCCCCTCGGGACCCATGGATCGACCTACGGCGGCAACCCGGTGTCGTGCGCGGCGGGGCTCGCTACCCTTGACCTCGTGGCCCGCGAGCTTGTGGCGAACGCCCGGGCGGTCGGCGACTTCCTGATGGACGGCCTGAAGGAGCTGGGACAGCGTGAGCCGGCCATCCAGGAGGTGCGCGGTCTGGGCCTCATGATCGGGGTTGAATTCCCGTCTCCGCAGGTTGCCGATGCGATCGAGATCGCCGCCTTCAAGCGGGGGGTGCTCGTCCTCCGGGCGGGTGACTCGACGATACGCATGGCGCCACCCCTGATAATCAACCGGGAGCAGGCTGCGACCGGTCTTCGGCTCTTCGAGGATGCTTGCGCCGAAGGAGTTGCGGCGTCGGCCGGGTTGGTGGCCGAGCAGAGCATGATCCGCGCATGAGCGATGGCGGGAAGGCCACTTCGATGCACGATGCGGTTGCCGATCTCGTAAGAGACGGTGACACGGTCGCGATCGAAGGCTTCACCCATCTCATTTGCTTCGCCGCGGGCCACGAGATCATTCGCCAGGGCAAACGGGATCTGACGTTGTGCCGCATGACCCCCGATGTCATCTACGACCAGATGATCGCCGCAGGAGTCGCCTCCAAACTGGTGTTTTCGTGGCTGGGCAACCCGGGGGTTGGCTCGCTGCACGCCATTCGCCGCAGAGTCGAACGCTCGGACCCTGCCCCGCTCGAGCTCGAGGAGTACAGCCACTTCGGCATGGTTTCGCGTTATACCGCGGGAGCTTCGGGTTTGCCGTTCATGCCGCTGCGCAGCTATCACTCCAGCGACCTCCCCAAAGCGAACCCGCGCATAGTCGAGCTCGAATCTCCTTACGGAGACGGCATGGTCTACGCAGTACCACCTCTGAATCCCGACGTCTCGATTGTGCACGTCCAAAGGGCCGACAAGGACGGCAACTGCCACGTATGGGGCTTTCTCGGCTGTCAAAAAGAAGCCGCATTTGCGGCGCGGAAGGTCATTGTCGTGTGTGAGGAGCTGGTGGACGGCCGGGTGATTCGCAGCGACCCCAACCGCACGATCATCCCCGCACTGGTGGTGGATGCAGTGGTGGTTGAGCCCAGGGCCTGCCATCCTTCCTTCGCACAGGGCTACTACGACAGGGACAATAGCTTCTACATAGCGTGGGATCCGATAAGCCGTGATCCGGACAAGCTCGAAGCATGGCTCAAGGAATGGGTCTACGGACTGGAGACCCACAACGACTACCTAGCCAAGATGGGCACCGACACTTGGGATCGCCTGACACCGGAGTCACGCCTTTCGGAACCCGTCGACTACGGCGCCTATACCCCGGGATGACCGACAGTCCGGCGGACTACTCCGTAAACGAGATGATGATCGCCGCGTCTGCGCGCCAACTCGAGGGCGAAAGGGTCTGCTTTGTCGGCATAGGGCCGCCCAACATCGCATGCAACCTTGCTCGTAGAACCGTCACGCCCACCCTCGAATTGGTCTACGAAGCCGGCGTCTATGGCGCCGATCCCCAGAGGCTGCCGCTGTCCATAGGTGACCCCACCTTGGTGACCGGGGCGGTGTCGGTGACGTCGATGTTCGAGATCTTTTCCTTCTATCTGCAGCGCGGTCTCGTCGATGTCGCGTTTCTGGGAGCGTCTCAGATCGACCGCTTCGGAAATATCAATACGACCGTCATCGGCGGCTACGACGAGCCGAAGGTTCGCCTCCCCGGATCGGGAGGGGCGTGCGAGATCTCGATAAACGCAAACCGGGTGTTCGTGATCATGCCCCAAACGCGCCGGTCATTCGTGGAGGAAGTCGATTTCATCACAAGTCCTGGACACCTGACGGGCCGGCGGCCGGCGGAGTGGCTGGGGTCGGGCCCGTACGTCGTGGTCACAGGGCTTGGCATCTACCGCTTCGGCCATGACGGCGTCATGTATCTGTCCCGCATGCACCCCGGCGTGACCGTCGAGCAGGTGCAGGCCAACACCGGTTGGGACATGCGCATGGCCCCCGACCTCACGGTCACAGACCCTCCAAGCGAGCTCGAGCTGAATCTGATGCGCAACGAGCTCGACCCCGAAGGCATCTACACGCGCTAGTGCGAGCCGGCAACGTCTTTCCTCGCGTCACCGACCGCGATCTCCCGTTCGCCGCACGGGCATTCGGCGCGTCGATATGGGACTCGTCCGGGAAGCACTATCTCGACGGCTCCGGCGGCGCCATAGTCGTGGGCGTCGGTCATGGAGATGAGCAGGTCATAGAGGCAATGACCCGGCAGGCAAGCAGCATCGCCTATTCACACGGAACCCAATTCACAACCGAGGCGCTCGAGCGATACGCGAGCAGGGTGGCGCCGTTGCTGCCACTCGAGGAGGCGCGCGTCTATCCGGTCTCCGGCGGAAGCGAGGCCGTCGAGACCGCGCTCAAGATCGCGCGCACCTACCATGTAGCAACGGGCCGGTCCTCGAAGCACAAAGTGATAGCGCGGCTTGGCTCCTATCACGGCAACACCCGGGGAGCCCTCGACGCATCGGGGCGCGCCTCGCTGCGGCGCCCTTATTCGGCATGGTTGGGCGCGGCGGTCCACGTACCGGCGGTCTACGAGTACCGCTGCCCATGGGACACCCACGACTCGGGTTGCGGGGTGCGGCATGCGGAGCTGCTCGACAGGGTCATTCGGGAGCAGGGCCCGGAAACCGTGGCCTGTTTCATCGCCGAGCCGGTGGTCGGCGCAGCTCTCGGCGCCGTCGCCCCTCCATCCGATCTGTGGGCGGCAGTGCAGGAGGTATGCCGAACCCACGGGGTGCTCCTGATCGCGGACGAGGTCATGACGGGGTTTGGCCGGACCGGGCGATGGTTCGGCTCGGATCACTGGGGGCTGCAGCCAGACATCCTCACGGCGGGAAAGGGTGTGACGTCCGGCTACTGGCCGTTCGGTTTTGCGGCGGTTTCGAGCGCAATTTTCGACGCCATCGCTCCGACCGGCTTCGTGCACGGCTTTACCTACTCGCACTCGGCCGTCGGCGCTGCGGTCGCAGAGGCGGTGCTCGCCCGCCTGCACGAAGGCGAGCTCGTCGAGGCGAGCAGACGCAAGGGCGAGCGTCTGCTCGCGCTCCTTCGTGACGCCCTGGGCGATCATCCATGCGTGGGTGACATCCGTGGGCTGGGACTGATGGTTGGCGTCGAGCTCGTCGCCGAGCGGAGCTCGAAGCGGCCCTTCCGGCGCGCCGAGAAAATCACCGAGCAGGTGGTGGGAGCCGCCAAGGCACAAGGGCTGTTGGTATACCCGTCTACCGGGGGGGCGGCCGCCGGCGAAGGCGATGTGATCATGCTGGGACCGCCCTTCGTGATCACCGACGACGAGATAGCCGAGCTTGTGGAGTCGCTGGGGCGGGCGCTCGGGTCGGTGCCCGGGCTGCAAAATCCAAGTTGGGAGTAACCTGGGCGGCGACAAAGTCGGACCATCGGCAACGCATAGAGGAGTGATGGCATGACGAAAAGGGTGGACGGCATCCGGGCGGTCACATACGACTGCTGGGGCACACTCCTCAAAGACCGGGACTTCGATGGGGCAATGGCGGCGCGCGCAGGCGCCCTTGGGAATGTGCTGGACCTGAACGAAGGGGAGGCTCATGACCTTGTCCACGAGGCGTGGCTCAAGCATGACGACGCCTGGAAGCAGGTCGAGACCTTCGGGCCAGGACGGATGGCCGCCTACTGCCTCGAAGCCAGGGGAGTGTCCGACGACGACGCCATAGCGTCCTTGACCAAAGAGTTCGAGGAAGCCAGCCTGGCGAGCGGCGTGGATCCCGTCCAGGGGGCGCTCGAAACCCTCCAGGAACTGCACAAAGCAGGCATACGGCGCGGCCTCATTTGCGACACGGGATTCACACCCGGACGGGTGGTGCGGGACCTCCTCGGCGAGGCCGGTCTGCTAGACCTTCTCGAGGTCCTTTGTTTCTCCGACGAGGTCGGGGTGCCCAAACCGGGCAACGACATCTACGCCAAGGCTCTCGCAGGATTGGGCGTGCGGCCTCCCGAGGCGATACATGTCGGCGATCTCCGGCGCACCGATGTCGCCGGGGCCCGGGACATGGGAATGCACGCAGCCCGCTTCAGAGGCGTCCACGACGACCTCTCCGGCGCCTCGGAGGCAGCCATAGTGATCGACCGTCACGAGCAGATCCTCGAGGTGCTCGCCCTCGCCTGAGCCGTCTCGTCTAGCTCAGCATCTAGCTTAGTAGGCCCTGGCCCAGGTCGCCCGCTCCGTCCCTGCCCGACCGCACACGAGACAGGGCGCGCCGGGGTCCTCACGCACCAGGGGCAGCACCCGAATCGTAGCCTTCGTGTCGGCCGTGACGCGATCCTCGCAGGCCGCGTTGCCGCACCACGGTCCGACCCACAAGCCGGCCTCCTCGGTGACTCCGGCCCGGAGGTCGGCATAGCTCGATGCCGTATGGGTGTGGGCGTCCCGGAAAGCGAGCGCGCTCCGGTGCAGCCCCGCCTGAACGTCATCCAGCGCCGCAGGCATCGAGCTGGCGGCCTGTGCGGTCGAGCTCTGGCGCTTGTCCCCGGTCAACCGGTCCACGATTACGACCTGGTCAACCGCCACGTCCTTGGGACCGATCTCGATCCGGATGGGGACACCCTTGAGCTCCCACTCACTGAACTTGTAACCGGGGCGGTACTGATCGCGGTCGTCGACTCTCGCGCGTATCCCGTCGCCCGCGAGCGAGTCCCGGAGCTTGTGGGCGACGGACAGCACCTCGGTTCTCTGATCGTCGGATCGATAGATCGGCACGACAACCACCTGGACGGGGGCGACCTTGGGAGGCAGGCGCAGCCCGCGTTCATCGCCATGGGTCATGACTATCCCGCCCACGAGTCGCCACGACGACCCCCAGGAAGTTCCCCAGACGTGTTCGAGCTCGCCTGATTGGTTCAGGAAGGTGACGTCGTAGGCCCTGGCGAAATTCTGACCGAGGAAATGGGAGGTGCCGCATTGGAGCGCTTTGGCGTCCCGCATCAGCCCTTCGATCGTGAAGGTCGTGACGGCGCCGGCGAACTTCTCGGCGTCCGATTTCCGCCCCGGAATCACCGGTATGGCGAGGACATCCTCGGCAACCTCCCGGTACACCTCGAGCATGCGCAGTGCTTCCTCGTGCGCCTCGTCCGAGCTCGCGTGCGCGGTGTGCCCCTCCTGCCAGAGAAACTCGCTGGTGCGCAGAAAGAGGCGCGTGCGCAACTCCCAGCGGACCACGTTGCCCCACTGGTTATAGAGGAGCGGAAGGTCGCGATAGCTCTGGATCCAGTTGGCGTAGGTCGACCAGATGATCGCCTCGGAGGTCGGACGCACGACAAGCGGCTCCTCGAGCTTTGCTCCGCCACCATGGGTGATGACCGCCAGCTCGGGCGCGAAGCCCTCCACATGCTCTGCTTCCTTGGCGAGCAGCTTCTCGGGAAAGTACAGCGGGAAGTAGACATTCTCATGACCGGTCAACTTGAACCGGTCGTCGAGCGCGCGTTGGACGAACTCCCAGATCCCATAGCCGTGTGGCTTGGCCACCATCGTGCCCCTGGCCAGGGAATGTTCGGCCATGCCCGCCTGCTTGACGACTTCTCCGTACCACGCGGGAAAGTCGGTTGTGGGGTTCGGCAGTCTGCTCTTTTCCATTGCCTCTGAGGGTAATTCGTTTGCGAGCTGTGCATGACGTTAGGCGGCGGAAGGAGAATCTTTCGCGTCCTCCTCCCACGGGCATTGACACCCCTTGCGCAACTCTTCTATCTTCGCTGAGTCCCAAGCAGTTGCGACCGGCTAATCGGCGCCGCTGGGGACGAGGTGGCCAGGATGGGGCGCAACGCTTTAGCGTTGACGACCCGCCGGCGCCGGGGGAGTGCCGGGTTCGCCGGTCCCACGGGCCTCGTCGCCGAAGGTGGCGCAGTACCCGGCGGGTTGCTTGGGACATAGAAAAGGGAAGACCCGAGAGGCTCAAGGACAACGCTCCTATAACCGGCCCGCCCCGGCTAACGAGCGGCCCCAGCCGGTCACTCGGGTCTTCCTGCTTCCCCGGCGATGGAGTGGTCTCTTCCCTTACGCCGGCGCGCAACGTAGGCTCGCGGCCACCGACCTGAAACCATAGGGAGCTTAGCTACGTGTACGCCGACCATGGCAAGCAAGAGCAGGTGGACGAGGCCACCGCAGGGCCCGGCAACGGCTCGGTAGATGCCGCAGAGGACGCCTTAGCAGAGGTGAATCCCATCCCCTCCGAGGGGGATGAAGAGGACGAGGAAACGAGCCTCGAGGTGCTGGTGGCACGGCGGGCGGCGTCTTGGAGTGCAGGCGAAGAGATCGAAGACGATCCCGACGAGCTCGTTCAGCTCCTGCCCCAACGCCCGGCCCGGGCCGGCGATCCGGCACCCAGGAAGGTGGTTGCGATCAGAGAGCGCCGTGAGTTCGTCTGCAACCGCTGTCATCTGGTGAAGGCAAGGAGCCAGCTCGCCGACCACGAACGCGGGTTGTGCAGAGACTGCGTCTGAAGTGAGTGCCGTCCCGGACCCGGTGTCTGGGAAGGGGCGGGTGCTTGTGATAGTCCCGACTTTCAACGAGCGGGCCAGCATCGAGGAGGTGGCCCGGCTCGTCCTCGCCTCCGACCCTGCGATAGACCTGCTGGTGGTGGACGACTCCTCTCCCGATCGGACGGCCGAAGTGGTCAGAGAGCTTGCATCGTCGGCCGGCCGCCGGATCCATCTGATCGAGCGCCCCGCCAAGCTGGGCCTCGGAACCGCTTACGTGGATGGATTCCGATGGGCGCTGCGGCAGGGGTTCGAGGCAATGGTGGAGATGGACGGCGACCTCTCCCACGACCCCCGGGTTGTACCGCGCCTGGTCGCATCCCTGTGCGATGCCGACCTCGTGATCGGCTCCCGTTATGTGCCCGGCGGGGAGGTACGCAACTGGGGCCTGCTCAGGCGCGTCCTGTCCCTTGGAGGCAACCTCTACGCAAGAACCGCACTCGGATTCGGGGTCAAAGACTCGACGAGCGGCTTTCGAGCCTATCGGTCCGCCTGGCTCGATGCCGACTTCCCGTCATCGTCGCACGGCTACGCATTTCAGATAGAGATGACTCGACGAATCCATCGCGCCGGCGGCCGCATCCTGGAGGTTCCCATCGCCTTCACCGAACGGCGCGCCGGAAGCTCCAAGCTGTCGCGCCGGATAGTTTTCGAGGCGATCTGGTCGGTTGCCTGGTGGGCGCTCCGGGACCGGCTTGCCCGGCGCAAGCCCGGCGGGTCACCACCACTCACCGACTGGTAGCGAGACGTGTTCGAGTAGGTCGAGTGCTGAACATGTCCTTGAACGTGAAGCAGACCGGGACAGAGCGGACGCGGAGTGGGTGGGACGCCAGCGGCGCCAGACAACTCCGGTGCGACGTGCGTGGCGAAACAGGTGACCAGACCGATCAGGAATCGAGAAGCGCGGATCACGGAGCCGCAACTAGACTGACCGCCATGGACATCACCATTCACGCCAGCTTCCTCCCGCACAACGCCCGGACCGTCACCGACCCCGATGGCAATGTTCTCGGGCTGCTTCAGGACCGATGAGTGCCGCCCCCCGGGCCGTTCGGCTGGGGCTGGGCCACACCCGCGACGTGTCCATGATCGAGGGCGAAGTCGAGGTCCTCGAGATCGACGCGCTGC
>JALZIO010000082.1 GCA_030860245.1 Actinomycetota bacterium
GTGAAGCCGGTTATCATCCCCACCCGCTCGCCCTCGATGTAGGAAAAGCTGACGAGGACGACCAGGACCAGCTGGGGAATGACTCGGAGCAGCGTGGCGCTTGCCAAAACGGTCGACTGCACGGCAAGGGCAATTACCACCGTCGCGCTTGCAGCCAGCAGAACGGCAGGAGCCCACTCGCTTCGAGCTGCGGGTGTGGGGGCGCCGGATGCACTCATGAGCCTGACCCGTTCGAGCTTCGGCCCCCACCCGGACGTCTGCCTGCCCGCCCACCATGCGGTCCGCTTTCGACCAGCACCTCCACGAAGTCCAGGTTTGTGAAGTTCACCGCGGGTGCGACCTCGATCTTCTTTTCGAGGAGGCGGCTGTCCACGCCGACCTCCTCCACAGAGCCGATTGGAATGCCCGGCGGAAAAATGCCACGGTTATAGCTCGAGGTAACGACGAGGTCGCCCACCGCAACCCTCGATGTGTTGCCGATCAGGTTGAGGGACAGGTTGTCACCAGATCCACCGCCGGCTATCAGACCGGTGGCGCCCGGCCGGACGATACGCGCGCCGGCACCGGCGCCCGGATCGATCAGAAGAAGCACCGTGGACGAGTTGTCGGTTACCTGTACCACCTTGCCGACAAGACCGTCCGGAACAACAACCGCCATGTCCACACGGATTCCCGTGGAACGTCCCTTGTCAATTTGGACCGCCCACCGGTAGTTGGACGGCGTGCTGCCGAGGACCTGGGCCGTCACAACCTTCATCGTGGGGTAGGACTTCTGCAGCTTCAGGGACCTATGCAAGCGTCGGTTCTCGCTTACAAGGGTCTTGGACCACCCGCTCTGGGCGATGGTGCGTTCGAGTCTTTGCTCGAGCTCGGAATTGCGGGTGCGCAGATCGCGCAACTCGGCGATTGACGAGAAGAAGTCGTCGATCGGCCTGACCGCCACCGCAAAGCCGCGTTGAAGTGGGCTGACCATCGTCGTGGCGAAGTCACGGGCCCTCTCCAGGGGGCCGAGACGGCTCTGCCTGAAGTCGACCGTGATGATCAACAAACAGAGGGCTATGAAGGCGGGAAGCACCACGCGGCCCCGCCCCCTGCGCCGGATCAACTTCTCAGGCTCGAGTGGGTAATAGGCGCCCACCATTTAGTTGCAACGCGATACCTCTTTCGTAGTCCAGCGTCGCAATTAGAACCCCTCTACTCCTCCGCCGCTAGGAACGAGTCGAAGAAATCAGCACCCGCTTGAGCGCCTCGAACTCCTCAAGGCACTTGCCGGAGCCCCGCGCCACCACCAACAACGGGTCGTCGGCAAGATGAATCGGCATGCCGATCTCGTGCTTCAGGCGCTCGTCCAGACCTCTCAGCAGCGATCCGCCACCTGCAAGCACGATGCCCTTGTCCATGATGTCACCGGCCAGTTCAGGAGGTGTCTTGTCCAGGGTGTTCTTGACTGCGTCGACGATCTGATTGACGGGTTCTTCGATCGACCGGCGGATCTCTTCGGCGGAGACCACGATAGTTTTGGGCAATCCCGTCACCAGGTCTCTCCCGCGAATCTCGGCCTGCTGGTCTTCGGGATCCGGGAAAGCTGAGGCGATCGCCATTTTGATCTCTTCCGCCGTGCGCTCCCCCAACATCAAGGAGTACTCCTTCTTGACATAGTTGATCACGGCCTCGTCGAGCTCGTCCCCCCCGATACGGATCGACTGGCTCGTGACAATGCCGCCGAGCGAAACCACGGCGACCTCCGTCGTGCCGCCGCCGATGTCGACCACCATGTTGCCGGTCGGCTCGTGAACGGGTAGCCCTGCGCCAATGGCAGCGGCCATCGGCTCTTCGATGATGAAAGCGCTGCGCGCGCCGGCGGAGATGGTGGCTTCCTCGACCGCTCGTTGCTCGACTCCGGTGATGCCCGAGGGAACGCAAACGACGACGCGCGGCTTGGCGAAAAAGGTACGCCTGTGAACCTTCTGGATGAAATACCGAAGCATCTTCTCGGTAACGTCGAAGTCGGCGATGACCCCGTCCTTCAAGGGTCGGATGGCAACGATATGCGCCGGGGTACGGCCGATCATGCGTTTGGCCTCGGCTCCGACCGCCAGGATCCCGCCGGTCTTGGTGTTGATGGCCACCACCGAGGGCTGATTCAGGACGATGCCCCGCCCCCGCACGTAGACAAGGGTGTTGGCGGTGCCGAGATCGACCGCCATGTCCCGCCCTACGAAATTGAGGCTACCCATGTCTGTTTGCTCCTGACGACTCTAGTTAACTATAGAGACTCTCCAAAGAAAAGGTCGACCTCTCTGGCCGCAGCTTTAGGAGAATCTGAGCCATGCACGATGTTTTCGGTTATGGCGCTTGCAAAATCGCCCCGGATCGACCCCGGGGGAGCCTCGAGCGGATTCGTCGGACCCATGATCCTTCTCACAGCAGCGACGGCTTCCGGGCCCTCGACGACCATGGCCGCCACCGGACCGGAGGTAATGAAAGAGACGAGTTCGCCAAAAAAAGGCTTTTCGGTGTGCTCCGCGTAGTGGCGGCGAGCAAGGGCTTCGTCGATCGTGAACAGCTTGAGCTCGCGTATGTCGTAGCCCTTGGCCTCGATCCTGCTTATGACCTCTCCCACGAGCCGTCGTCTCACACCATCTGGCTTGACCATGACGAGGGTGCGCTGAATTTCGGACATCGAGTGTTCTCCTTCCGGCGCGGGACAACCCGTCGCCTAATGCTAGCTAGTTGCGGGTCAACAGGCCCCGGGCTTCCCCCACAACGTAATGCGATCCTGTGACGCATATCAGATCGCCCATGGACGTGGCGCCGCGTGCATAGGCAAGGGCTGCGGCCAGATCACCAACGACCACGCAGTCAAGCCCCGACGACTCCGCTGCGACCCTGATGTCTTGGGGCGGCATCGAGCGCGCCGAGTTCGCCTGGGTTGCGACGACCGAGCAATTCAACCGGGCCATCTCCAACAACATGCCGTCCAGGTCCTTGTCGGCGAGCACACCCAGGACGAAATGCACCTGCTCGAAGGGAAACGTCTCGGCCAGGCTCGACACCAGAACCGACATGGCCGCCGGATTGTGCGCGACATCCAAAACAATGGAGGCTTCGGCTTCGGCCTTCCTGATCACCTCGAGGCGTCCGGCGCGCGGCGTCGCCGAAAACCCTTCCGCCACGATGTCGGACGACAGACTTTGGGCGGGCAGGAACATGGTTGCCGCCTGGAGTGCCACGGCGGCGTTGACGCCCTGGTGGCGGCCGTGAAGGGGCAGGTAGAGGTCTGAATAGTCCCCTCCCTTCTCTCGCTCCCCGCCACTGTCGGTGGCGGCTCCCGCCGTCTGGATCGAGAGATATCGCCCGCCGAGTGCGACGTTGTTGTCTACCAGGTGAAAGTCCCTGCCCAAAGCCAGGAGCGGCGCCGCAACCCCCAGGGCGGCCTCGTCCAGGACCGAGAGCACGTCCGGCAGGCGTTCGCCGGTGACAACTACGCCGTCCTGCTTGATGATCCCGGCCTTCTCCTTGGCGATAACGGTTGGTTCGCTTCCCAGAAGGCCGGTGTGGTCGAGTCCCACGTTCGTTATGACCGAGACGGAAGCATTCAGGACATTGGTTGCATCCCATCGTCCGCCGAGTCCGACCTCGACAACGGCCGCATCGACGGGCGCTTCCGCAGCCCAGAGGAAGAACATGGCGGTAAGCACCTCGAAGTAGCTGAGCTTTTCTCCCAACTCGGATTCCACGAGCTCGATGAACGACCAGAGGTGCTCGAATGTCTCTCCGAAAGTATCCTCTGAGATCGACTCACCGTTGAGAGCGATGCGTTCGCAGATGTGCTCGAGGTGGGGGGAGGTGTAGCTGCCGACCGACAGCCCTGTGGCGCTCAGGACAGAAGCAGTGATGCGCGCAGTCGAGGTCTTGCCGTTGGTCCCCGTTATGTGCACTGCCGGGATCTGATGCTCCGGGTGGTCGAGGGCGCTCAAGAGGGCCTCGATGCGATGCAGCGATGGCGTCTTAGATTTCATTGCATCGACGCCCAGCGACTCGAGGTAGCCCTTTGCCCTGGCCCAGCTCATGGGGTGCGGTCCGGGGGGCCGTGCGGCGAGGCCCTGCCGTCCAGCGCCGCCAGCTGCGCCTCGAGCTTGGCTTTGTTATCCAGGGCGTCTCCGAGCTTGGCCCTCTCCTTACCCACGACGGCCCCGGGTGCTTTGGCGACGAACTCCGCGTTGGTCAGCTTGCGTTCGGCTCGCCCGATGTCTTCGTCCAGGTCCTGCAGGCGTTTGGCAATCCTGCGCTTTTCAGCATCCAGATCGATGACATCGTCGAGGTCCACCAGCGCCTCGATGCCCGAGTCCGTGATGGTTCCGGCGCGCCCCGCATCGTTCGGCAACCTGTCGACGAGCTCGACCGAGGCCAGCTTGGCAAGAACCAGGAGTGCATCGCGCATCAGATCGATCTCGGACGCATAGTCCCCTGCGGCAACCTCCACCCGGATCTTTTTCGCCGAAGGGACCGCATGTTCGGCCCTGAAACGGCGCAGGGAGGTGACGAGCTCGGTGAAACGCGCGATCTGGCCCTCTGCTCGAGCGTCTTTCCGGCCGCCTGTAACAGGCCAGGCTGCGCTCATGATCGACCCTCCCTCGGGCCACAGACGAGACCACAACTCCTCGGTGATGAACGGCATGACCGGGTGCAAAAGCCTCAGGATGCGGTCGAGCACATGGATCAAGACCGCCTGCGAGGACATCGCACGATCATCCGACAGTTTCAGCTTGGCCAGCTCGATGTACCAGTCGCAGTACTCACTCCACACAAAGCGATGAAGCTCTCGCATCGCCTCGGCAAACTCATATCGGCCCAGATGCTCGTCGAGGGCGCCGATGACCTCATCGAGGCGCGACAAGATCCAGCGGTCCTCGACGCCGAGGCTCTCAGGGTCCCCGAGGGCGGGCCGACCCTCTCCGATCGACAGGAACACGAAACGCGATGCGTTCCAGAGCTTGTTCGCAAAGTTGCGTGCACCCTCGACCCGCTCCTCCGACAAGTTGGTGTCGTTGCCGGGCACGGCCGCAAACGCCAGCGAAAATCTCAGAGCATCGGCACCGTAACGCTCGATCATGTCGAGGGGGTCGACGACGTTGCCCACGGATTTCGACATCTTCTTGCCTTCGAAGTCGCGCACGATCCCGTGCAGCAACACTTCCTTGAAGGGAACGTTCCCTGTGAAGTAGACGCCGGCGAAAATCATGCGAGCGACCCACAGGTAGAGGATGTCGTAGCCCGTGACCAGCAATGTCGTGGGATAGAAGAAGTCGAGGTCCGGGCTGGCCTCGGGCCAGCCCAGAGTCGAAAAGGGCCACAACTGTGACGAAAACCAGGTGTCCAGAACATCCGGGTCCTGGAAGATGTCCTGTGACGAACACCCGTTGCACCCTTGGGGATCGTCGATTGCAGCAAAGACGTTGCCGCAGTCTCGGCAGTACCAGACGGGGATCCGGTGACCCCACCACAACTGGCGGGAGATGCACCAGTCCCGGATGTTCTCCATCCAGTTGAGGTACGCCTTCACGAAGCGCTCCGGCGTGAGCTTTATGCGGCCCTCTCGCACGACATCTATTGCCGGCCCCGCAAGCGGCTCCATCCTGACGAACCACTGCTCGGACAGCCACGGCTCGGTCTCGGTTCCACACCGGGAGCAATGGCCGACCGAATGGATGTAGGGGCGTTCGACCCTGTCCACAAACCCGAGATGGTTCAGCTCCTTCAGCACGGCGCTGCGCGCGGCAAAACGATCGAGGCCATCCCACCGGCCCGCGCTTGCATTGAGATGGGCGCGTTCATCGAGGATGTTGATGACGTCGAGCCCATGTCGCTCGGCAATGGCAAAGTCCAAGAGATCGTGCGCCGGGGTTGCCTTGACGGCTCCGGTGCCGAATCCGGGATCCACCTCGTCGTCGGCAACGACGGGCATTGGGCGGTCGGGGAAGAAGGGATGCCTGAGCTGTCGTCCGACGGCGTCTTTATAGCGTTCGTCGTCTGGATGAACGCTCACGCCGGTGTCGCCGAGCATCGTTTCGATACGCGTCGTAGCGACGGCTATGTGTCCCTGACCGTCTGCAAACGGGTACCGGAAGGTAATGAGCTCGCCGGCCACCTCCTTATGCTCAACCTCGATATCGGACAACGCGGTGGTGCAGCGCGGGCACCAGTTGATGATTCGGTTGCCGCGATAGATGATCCCTTCGTCGAACCAACGCACAAAGACGCTCCGCACCGCGCGGGACAGCCCTGCATCCAAGGTGAAGCGCTCGCGGCCCCAGTCGCAGGAATCCCCAAGCCGGCGCATTTGATCCAAGATGCGCCCCCCGTAGTGCTTCTTCCAGTCCCACACCCGCGCCACGAACGCGTCACGGCCGAGCTCGTGCCGGTTGGTGCCCTCGGCGGCAAGTTCGCGTTCGACGACGTTCTGGGTTCCGATCCCTGCATGGTCGGTCCCCGGGAGCCATAGCGCTTCGCAGCCCATCATGCGAGCGCGCCGGATGCAGGCATCCTGAAGAGTGTGACCAAAGGCATGGCCCATATGAAGGGCGCCGGTGACGTTGGGTGGCGGGATGACGATCGAGTACGCGGGTGCGTCGGAATGTGGGCTCGCCGTGAAGAGACCCTGGCGCTCCCAGGTGTCGTACCAACGGCTTTCGATATCGGCCGGCCGGTAGGCCGTGGGGAGGTCGTGCGTCAACTAGAGACTTTCTACTGTGGAGATGCCTGTTGAAGGGAGTGCTACGCCGAGCGTTCGCCGCGTGCCGGCCGCTCTGCTCGCTCCTTCGAACGCGGTACCAGGGTGGGGTTCACCCGTTCGAGCACGACTTCCCGGGTAATGACACACTTACCAACATCGCTTCGGCTCGGGAGGTCGTACATGACGTTGAGCAGCACTTCCTCCAGAATCGCTCTCAAGCCCCGGGCTCCGGTCCCCCGCAACATGGACTGCTCGGCCACGGCCTCGAGCGCGTCCGGAGCGAAGTCGAGCTCGACTCCGTCGAACTCGAAGAATCGCTTGTACTGGCGGATCAGGGCGTTCTTGGGCTCAGTCAGGATCTGCACGAGCGCTGTCTTGTCGAGGTTGTGGACGTGGGTGATTACAGGCAGGCGGCCGATGAACTCGGGAATGAGGCCGTACTTGAGGAGGTCCTCAGGCAGGACATGACCGAGAATGCTCCCAAGATCCTTCTGTTCCATCTTGCGTACATCGGCCCCGAATCCGATGCCCTTGCTGCCGACCCGGCTTTCGATGATCTTCTCGAGGCCGGCGAAAGCCCCGCCGCATATGAACAACACATTGGTGGTGTCGATCTGGATGAATTCCTGGTGGGGGTGCTTGCGGCCGCCTTGCGGGGGCACGCTGGCGGTCGTTCCCTCGAGGATTTTGAGCAGGGCCTGCTGCACGCCTTCACCAGAGACATCGCGTGTGATCGAGGGGTTCTCGCTCTTGCGAGCAATCTTGTCCACCTCGTCAATGTAGATGATGCCCGTTTCGGCGCGCTTCACATCGTAGTCGGCAGCTTGAATGAGCTTCAGCAGGATGTTTTCGACGTCTTCGCCGACGTAGCCGGCTTCGGTGAGTGCAGTTGCATCTGCGATCGCGAACGGGACATTCAACATGCGGGCGAGCGTTTGCGCCAGAAGTGTCTTGCCGCAGCCGGTGGGACCCAATAGGACGATGTTGGATTTGGCAAGCTCGACATCACCGTCCTGGCGTGAGCCCACCTGAATACGCTTGTAGTGGTTGTAAACCGCTACAGACAGGACCTTCTTTGCGGGCTCTTGTCCGACGATGTAATCGTTGAGGAACTCGTATATCTCTTTGGGTTTGGGCAGATCCTCTAGTTTGAGGTCCGGCGTTTCCGCGAGTTCCTCTTCGATGATCTCATTGCAGAGGTCGATGCACTCATCGCAGATGTAGACGCCTGGTCCGGCGATCAGTTTCTTTACCTGCTTCTGTGACTTTCCACAGAACGAACATTTGAGAAGGTCACCGCCGTCCCCGAACTTAGGCACTGGTCAATCCCCCTTAGGCTTCGGACTCGGTCTGCGAAGCCTCTCCATCGGCTTCCGCTCCTGCAAGCCTGGCCGGCTCCCCTTGGGGAAGTCCGCCGGGCATGGTCTCGACGGCCACACGGCTTGAGATGACATCATCAATGATACCGTAACTCTTCGCTTCGCCCGGCTCCATGAAGCGATCCCGGTCGATGTCGTGCTTGACCTGATCGAAGCTCTGTCCTGTGTGATGGGCGATTATCTCCGCCATTCGCTTGGTGAGCGATAACACCTCTCGAGCGTGAATCTCGATGTCGGTCGGAGTGCCCTGAAAACCCGCAGATCCCTGATGGATCATCACCTTCGCGTTGGGCAACGCGTAGCGCTTGCCGGCGGCTCCGCCACACAGCAGGATGGCGCCCATCGACATCGCCATGCCGACGCACATCGTCGAGACATCGGGCTTGATGTACTGCATGGTGTCGTAGATAGCCATGCCCGCGTAAACCATCCCGCCGGGCGAATTGATGTACAGATTGATATCCTTGTCTGGGTCCTCGGACTCGAGATGCAACAGTTGAGCCACGATCAGATTGGCAACTTGATCGTCGACAGGCGTTCCCAGGAAAACGATTCTCTCCTTGAGCAACCGCGAGTAGATGTCGAACGCGCGCTCGCCACGGCTCGTCTGCTCGACCACCATAGGGACCAGGTAGTTGCGGTAAAGGTCTTCGTTGCTCATTGTCGGCTATGCCTCCACAGCGGCATCGGCTTCCTCGGCCGCCTCACTCGCAGGTGTCTGTTCCTGTGCTGCCTCAACAGTAGCCCCATCGTGAGGTCGGCCGATCACGTTCGCGTGTTCGACCACGAATGCGAGGGCCTTGCGCCGCAGGATCCCGGCCGCCACTGAACGAAGGTTTGCCGGCGTGAGCATCTCCTCGGCAACCTCTGCGGCGGGTCTCTCCGTTCGGGCGGCCTCGAAGCTGACCTCGCGGGCGAGGTCGTCCTGGGCCACCTCGATGTCCTCTTTCTGAGCCACATCCTCCAGCAAAAGCTCGGCTATCACCGAGTTGCCCGACTCGGAGCGCAGATCTGACCTCAGCTCGAGCACTGTCGACCCGACCTCGCGGGCGTAGCCCTCCAAAGTCATGCCGGCTCGCTCGAGCTCCTCTTCGAAGTGATGGAGACGGTGACCGAACTCGGTGTCTACGAGCTTTTCCGGAGGCTCCAGATCGGAGGCCAGAACCAAGGCGTCCAGCACCAGGCGCCCGATCTCCTCTGAGACCATACGGAGCTTCACCTCGCCGAGCCGCGAGCGAAGGTCCTCTCGGAGCTCGTCCAGGGAGTCGAACTCGCCCACGGTCTTGGCGAACTCGTCGTCCAGCGGAGGCAGCTTCTTGGTCTTTACCTCCTTGAGAAGCACCGTGAAGGAGATCTCTCCACCGGCGAAACCACCCGAATCCACTTCCTCAGCACCAACCCGGATGGTGTCGTTGAATCGCAAGATGGCGCCGGGACGGTTGCCCTCCACCTCGTCGTCGAGCTTCGGGGGCCCGGTGCGGGATCCGACCTCGTAGAGGAGGTCGGGGGCGCTGGCTCCTTCGACCGGTTCACCATCCCTTACTCCGTTCAGATCGATCAGGACGTAATCCCCGCGACGCGCCTCCCGGGACACGGCCTCGAGCTCGGCAAAACGATCCCGAAGCCGGTCGAGCTGTTCAGCGATGTCTTCGTCGTTGACCTCGGAGGGGGGGGCTTCCACCGTCAGCGAGGAGATGTCCGGCAGGGTGATCTCGGGTCTTACATCCACGGTTGCCTCGAATATCACCGGGGACCCGTGAGTGAAATCGATGACCTCGATATCGGGAGGCGCAATCGCTTGAAGTTCCTCGGCACCCATCGCCTCGCTGTAGAAGTCGGGCAGAGCCTCGCGCAGCGCCTCTTCGCGCACTGTGTCCGCCCCCACGCGTGCGTCGATGATCTGGCGGGGGATCTTGCCCTTGCGAAAACCGGGGACCCGGATCTCGTTGGCCCATTTGCGATAGGCGGTCCTAAGGGCCGGGGCCAGGGAGGCTTCCGGCACCTCGACCCGGAGCTTGACGCGATCCTTGCCTATGCGTTCGGAACTCGTGTGGACCTGGATGGTCTGCATGGGTGCTCATCCTACGGCCGCGCAGTGCGGCGCGCGGCGCGAACAGCGGACGGGTCGGGCGGGCTGGCGCTGGGAAACCGGCAAGCGCCTACCGGAGCGGACGGCGAGGGCCCGGGTCGGGAGTCAGGAACCGCACTAGGCGGACGAAGTGGGGATGACGATCCCTGGCTCCCGACCCGGCTCCCCGCTGTCATCAATCGTTTGCTGACCGCATTCTGTCTCAGCTAACGATGGATAGCAATAGTTTTCAGGAGCAAGCTCAGGCCCCATATCTCGGCGCCGGGCCGCCACCGTACAAAAGCGGCGACCCCACGGCCAAAGCGGGCTGCGCTAGCCTGCCCGGATCAATCACCGATTTGGATGAGGGGTGGACGATGGACGATCAGCGGCCCTTGCTCGAGCGTCACCGCGCCGTCATGCCGTCATGGGTGACGCTCTACTACGACGAACCGATAGCCCTCGACCGTGGTGAGGGACGCTACGTGTGGGATACGGAGGGTCGCAGGTATCTGGACTTCTTTGGCGGCATCCTCACGACGATGTCTGGCCACGCCGTCCCCGAGGTGGTCGAGGCCATCCGGAAACAAGCGGACAAGATGCTCCACAGCTCGACCCTTTACCTGATCGAGCCCGCAATCAGGCTTGCCGAGGCCATCGCCCGGCTGTCCCCTATCGACGACGCCAAGGTGTTTTTCGTCAACTCGGGCACCGAGGCCACCGAGGCGGCCCTGTTGCTGGCGACGACCTACCGGCGCTCGAACCAGATCATCGCCCTGCGCAACAGTTTCCACGGGCGCTCGTTCGCCGCCGTCGGGATCACCGGACAGCGGGGTTGGTCTGCTTCCAGCCTGTCTCCGGTCCACGTCAGCTACGTCCAGAACGGCTACAGATACCGGAGCCCGTTCGGCCACCTCTCCGACGCGGATTTCATCGCGGCTTGCGCCGATGATCTCCGCAACATCATCGAGACAACCACGGCGGGAGACGTCGCCTGCATGATCGCCGAGCCGATCCAGGGCGTTGGCGGATTTGCGATTCCTCCGGACGGATTCTTCGGGGCGATGGTCGACGTTTTGAATGAGTACGGTATTCCCTTCGTTTCCGACGAGGTTCAAACGGGGTGGGGCCGAACCGGCGAGCACTTCTGGGGCATCGAGGCGCATGGCGTGGCGCCCGACATGGTCACCTTCGCCAAGGGGCTAGGGAACGGCCTTGCCCTTGCGGGTGTGGTGGCTCGCCCTGAGATGATGGACTGCATCCAGGCGAACTCGATCTCCACCTTCGGCGGCAACCCCCTTGCCTGTGCAGGCGGGCTCGCAAACCTGGAGCATCTGCTATCACACGATCTTCAAACCAACGCTCGTAAGGTTGGGGAGCACCTCCTGGCGTACCTCCGGGAGCTGGGCGAGCGGATCCCCAACATCGGGGAGGTGCGGGGCAAGGGCCTGATGATCGGGATCGAGTTGGTCGAGCCGGGGGGGAAAAAGCCCGACCTGGCTACCGCCGCCGCCGTGATGGAGGAGACCAAGGCTCGGGGTTTGCTCGTGTGTAAGGGCGGGCTCTACAACAACGTGGTGCGGCTGGCTCCTCCCCTGAGCGTGACGCTCGAGGAAGCCGACGAAGGGCTCAGACTGCTGACCGACGCGCTGGAGGCCGCCACAACCGGGGGCTGACGTGGGATGATCGGTGCCACCGGGGCGTAGCGCAGCTTGGTTAGCGCGCCTGCTTTGGGAGCAGGAGGCCGGCGGTTCGAATCCGCCCGCCCCGACAACAGTACCGATGCGAGAACAACAACCCCCGTGGTGAGGACCCTACAGTTGCCCATGGCCGGGGGGCGAGGGTACAGCGAGTCCCTTCAGGAGGAACACGAGGATCGGGAGGCAGGCAAGTGAAATCTTTAGACCCCATGATGATCGCGATTGTCGGCTCAATCCTCATCGCGCTCGCCGGTGGTCGTGGTGGGGCTTTCTGGCTGGCGGCCGTGGTCATTCTCGTTGTTGAGCTTGCCGTAGTAGCCGCTTCTAGGCGCGCCTGACACCGTAGCGTCTCCATGGCTCCTGAGCGCCTCCGTTTCCGGCCGGCCAGCACGCTCCGCGACCGTGTCGAGAAGGCTTTCCAAGACGAACGAGAGAAGATCCAGCGCTTGCTCCCGCGAGCAGAAGTACTCCACACGGGCGGTACATCGGTTGGGGACGCTCTGACGCGTGGCGACCTCGATATTCACGTGCGGGGTCTCGAACGAGGATTTCCGCGAGGCCCTCGACGCGCTGCGCTCGCTCTTCATCGAATACCGCCCGGAAATGTGGACCGCGGAATTCGCCACTTTCGTCGTACCGAATGAAAAAGTCGAAACGGGCGTCGCTCTCACGGCAGTAGGGGGCGAGCACGATCAACGGTTCGTGATGGCGTGGGAG
>JALZIO010000143.1 GCA_030860245.1 Actinomycetota bacterium
CCTCGCCGCTCCTTATCCCCGCGATGCGCTCCTCGGAGATGCCGCCGGCGCTCATCCGCGCGACGTCGGCGTTCGTGTAGAGCCTGCCCCTCTTCTCGTCGAAGATCGCCTCGAAGAGGCGATCGAGCCTCTCGGTGAAGGGCGTCCCGTTCTGGGCGGGCTCCAACCTCGGCGCGGGCTTCTCGAAGGCCAGCTCGAACCACATCTCCACCGGGAAGTTCATCGCCTTCGCGATCGCGCGCAGCTTGTCGTAGCCGGGGCTGTCTATGTTGCCCTTGCGCAAGGCGCTCACGTACGAGCGCGTCACGACCCCCCCGGTCGCCTCCACAAGATCTGCCCCGCGCCAGCGCTTCCCGTCCGGACGGGGGTAGGCGTCGAGCAGCTCCTCGAACCTCTGGGCGATGCGTGCCATAGCTTGCTCCTAGTGCTCCGAAGTTCAACAAAGGATACCACCATCCGTATCGTCAAATCAATTGGAGTGGAGGCCACGGAACGTTCTTTGTCAAGTATTTTGGATAAAAATCACAAGATGCAGTTGCCGCGACAAATGCTAGCGGCTATGATGCGCCCAAGGAAAGATAAAGCAAAGAAAAAGCGGCGGTGAGCCACCAGTCCAGTGGAAGCCCACCCCGACCGCCGCGCGGGGGAATATACCACACCCGCGCCGCTACGGGGAACTGCTGCACAGGATCCGAAAGGAGTACCGGTGGCGGTTTCGCCTATCCGTAGCGCCCACACCTCTCCCCACCTCGGAGATGCGGCCTCGCGCCGGCACACGCCGAGCCATCTCCCGGTACTTTGCTGGATCGCCTGCTCTGGCACCCGGCAGGCTTCACGCTCCTGGAGAGGGGGTCTGGCACACGGTGCGTCTTCGCGGGGCGCTTGGCGTCTCGGAGGTCTCTGTGGTGATCGGCGTCCCCCGACACTCCGCGAGCCGCGCTGCGCGACGCCTCCTCGACAACGGACTCCTCGTCCTGGCCGGCGGGCAGCCGCGCGACCTGGGCAGCAAGGAGTACCGGCCGCACAAGTATGTCGCCCTGGACACGGATGAGCACGCCCTTCAGGGGACCCTACTACCCACATCATCGTTAGCCTTGAAGACCCGAGCGAGTGGGGATGCTCAGTGGAATGTGCCCCCTTCATACGACCGGGAACGGGAAGTCTAGTGGAAGCGAGGGATCCTGCGTAACACACTTGTTATACGGATTTTCCAGGGAGAACGTCGTCTATCAGGATGTCCAGTGGAAGCAAACGGGATGCCTGAAAGTACAGTTGGGGTCGCAGTCGACTACCGGGGCCGTCCGCGGTGTCCACGGGGCGATCATAGCTGGCTGCAAAACACGCCTTTCGGGGTTAGCCAACGGCGTCGCCCGCCGCACTGTGGGGAACGGCCGAGAAGAGCTAGAAGGCGTCTTCGACGTGCCGCAGCCGGGGCTCGTCTCTGTCCACGAGGATACCCACGACGTCGAAACGCACGGCGTCGAAGGCGGGGTCCCTTTCGGAGAGGTACTGTTCTGCCAGGAAGCGGATGGTGGTTTGTTTGCGGGTAGTGACGGCCTCGAGCGGGTCACCGAAGCCGGTTCCGCGGCGCAGCTTGACCTCGACGAAGACGAGGGTGTCGGTACCGATACACAAACCGGTGCGGGCAAGCCGATTCGCGCATACACCTCGAAAGCTTGGAAGCCGGGCGCACGAAGTTGCGGCAGGCTGAACCGAAAGGAACCAAGGGCTGGCCCTTCAAGCCCCCGGTCCTCGGATAGACTTTACTTGAAGCCACTCCCTTCTCCTCGTTCTACCGGAAGGGTAGCCCAGGAGCGATTTAACTGATGCTGTAGGGCTACTTCCACGCACTCGGGTGAATAAGGGCATGTCAAAAACGCCCCGAGTGGCTCGGGGCGTCGTAATACTTCCGGCGGGCTGGTCCTCCCTCAGGCGTTTACCACCCGCTCTTGACGCAGCCATTCCTCTCCATCTACTGCAAGGTCCTATACAGCGTGCCTGGGTTCATCGCCTCGTACCTGAACTGCGTCAACCGCTCCAGCAGCCCGTACCCCTAAGAGATCCACTCCCTAAGCGACACCGAGATTGTCTCCCGCGATTGGTTAAGGTTATTCATCGAATAGGACGGTGCCCTCGGGTCTGGGACGGGGTCTGGCAGGAGGCATTACTATCTGCCATAGCTGGCTGTTGCCGCCGTGCATGTCCCACTGGAGGATCTGGGCGCCGTTGTCAGTGGACCCGCCACTCACGTCGAGGA
>JALZIO010000146.1 GCA_030860245.1 Actinomycetota bacterium
CAAACCGACACTCTGGCCGCTCACATCAACTTCAGCACCAAGCACACTTATTCCAAGGATGGTGCTCCGCCGAACGGGTCGGATTACGTCCGACTCCGGGACGACGCCGGAGACTACCTGGCTGCGGACGCCATCTCGCAGGTGAAATTCAACGGCGCCTCGCGACTCCCGTCCCTGCCCGTTGAGTGGAAGGTCGATCGCAAACCCCCTCACCATGAGGGTAACCCCGCCCTCTACTCGGGCTCCGGTCCAAACTTCGACCGCGCCATCGTCAAGCGCGTGAAGGTGCCGAAGGGCAATCCAGAGCTCAGTTTCCGAACCAAGTGGAAGACGGAGAAGGGTTGGGACTTCGGGTACGTTCAAGTCTCGACGGACAACGGGAAGACCTACAAGAGCCTTGGCAACAACGACACCACTGACACTGCAAACCCCGGCACGATCTCACTCGTCAAGCAGAACCTGCCCGGCTTCACCGGCAACTCGAAGGGATGGAGAACGGAGCGTTTCAACTTAGCCAAGTACGCCGGCAGCAGGGTGCTCCTATCGTTCCGCTACGTGAACGATCCCCTAGTGAACCGTCCCGGTTGGTGGATCGACAAGGTCAAGGTCGGGCGTAACTCCCTCTCACAGGGGAAATCGCTGGCCGAGTGGCGCTCGATGAGCGAAGTACGGCGCAAACCCATAGGGGGCTTCACCGTGCAGCTTGTCGCCTACACCGATGCAGGTGACGAGGCATGGATAGCCGATATACCGCTTGGCCCCCGCTTCGACGGAAGTCTCAGCGGTGCCGAACTCATCGAGGCAACAGGGTCTTCTGCCGAAACGGTTGCGGCAATCGTGACCTACGACGAGCCAACTGAAGCAATCTCACCAGTTCAGTACGCGCCCTACAGGCTCAAGGTAGATGGGGTGCTGCAACCGGGCGGCTAGCACACTCATTACGCTTGTAACGAGGGAGGGCCTTAGAAAATTGGGCCCTCCCTCTTCATGCGGGCTGTCGCTGTTACTTAAGATGAGGGCATGACGACTTATGTTGCCCTGCTCCGTGGCATCAATGTCGGTGGGAAGAACAAGGTGCCAATGCCGAAGCTGCGGTCGCTGTTCGAGGACCTGGGTCACGACGACGTCGCCACCTACCTCCAAAGCGGCAACGTCGTCTTTCAAAGCCGCTCATCATCTGCGCAAGAACGAATCATCGCCGGCATCGAGCGCGGCATCTCGGACACCTTCAGCCTCGATGTTTCAGTTCTTCTGCGGAGCCGTCTCGAAATGGAGCACGTCGCTGCCGGCAATCCGTTCGACACCGAAGGTGCCGAGGGCAAATCGCTGCATATCATGTTCCTCGCCGGGGCGCCGGCCCCTGGAGCAGTCACGAAGCTAGATCCCGCTCGCTCGCCGCCCGACGAATTCGAGGTCGGCGGCCGGGAAGTGTACCTTCGTTACCCCAACGGCTCAGGCAGGTCCAAGCTGACCATCGACTACTTCGAACGCACTCTCGGAACCTCGGCCACGGCCCGAAACTGGAACACGGTTACAAAGGTAATGATGCTGATGCAAGAACGTCGCTGATGGAAACGTCCGGGGGCACTGAAAGGATCCATTTGGCTTTCACTGCGGGGCGTTGAGGATCCGAGTCGAGAACCCAGCCGACTATGGAGCGATTCACGACCTCTTCGCGCCGTTGATGGGCCTGGAGGTGGCCAACCTCGTACGTGATCTCCGTCGCTCGGACAACTACGTTCCCGACCTGGCGCTCGTGGCGGAGGAGGACGGGGATGTGGTGGGACATATTCTCATGAGCTACGCAACGCTCCAAGGAACCGAGGAGATGCCTGTTCTCCTGCTGTCTCCCCTCGGGGTGAGGTCCGAGTGCCAGCACCGGGGCATCGGTTCGGCATTGGTTCGCGCCGGACTGGACAGAGCAGAGGCTCGGGGGGAGCCCCTGGTCGTCGTTGAAGGTGTGCCGAGCTACTATCCCCGCTTCGGCTTCGAGAGGGCGCGAAGCCATGGGATCGAGCCTCCGCATCCCGAGATACCGGACGAGGCGTGGATGGTGCGACTCTTGCCTGATTACAAGTCCCGCTACAAGGGCCGGGTCGTATACCCGCCTGCGTTTGATGGCTTCTATTGACCTATGGCGACTCACTCAAACGGGGGCCGGCCGCGCAAAAGCCCTCCCCACATGGGGAGGGCTTTCACACAACGGAGCTACTTAGTGCGCTAGACGGACTTCTCGCTAACGTCGCCCTCTGCCTCGATGCGCTCCTTGCGAAGCTCCTCGGAGACCTCACGCTCTTCGGTGACGGTGTCCTTGGTCATCTGAACGCGCTCTTTGGGGACAACTTGCTTGTTGGCAACGACCTCTTCCTCGGTGAGGGTGACCTCGTGCTCCTCTTCCGAGATCTCGGGTCCCGATGTTGCCTCGTCGGCATTCGCGTCGGTTATCGGCTCACGCTCGATCCGCAGTTCCTCACGCTGAACCGGGACCGTCTCGGTGACGTTCTCCGTGACGACGTACTTCTTCAACCGAGCCTGCCCTGCTTGTGACTGTGTCTTCCCGACCTGAAGCTCTTCCTCCGAGCGCGTCATCGCGTCGTCGGTTGTCGGGCCACTTACATCGCGCCCCACCGTCTCAGTCTGATCCGTGTCGGCTGTCCCTCCCGGGAGCCCACTGTCCGAGCTCGACTCCGAGTACTCAAGGCCGTAGTACCGGTACAGCTCCGCCTCTTCTTCCTGGGAGAGCTCGCCATCCGCCATGACGTCGGGCGAGTCCTTCACCTTCTGTCCGTCGTAGGGCACGGTTACGTTGTCCCCATCCATCGACGCTTGAGCAAGCGGGACGAAGCGCGAGCCACCCATCATGCCGGTCTTTACCAGCACCCATTCGGGCTGGTCGGTTTCTTGGTCAAGGTAGATCTCTTCGACCGCGCCGATCTTGCTACCGTCACTCGAGGTGACGTTGCTCCCGACACCCTGCAGAAAATCTTGAGCCATTCTCCTCCTCCTTCTTCTGGTTTCTGTTCCCCAACATGTGTCCGCCCTGGCAAGACACACTTCGATCCCTATCAAACTGCCTGTCGCCTAAGCCGCTTCCTCGATCTGCGTCGCTTCGATGTACTTCACTCCTCTAACTGACGCCCCCTGAAGCGCGGGCCCCCGACTGCTCGGCTGTGTCCCCGTCCGAATCCTTCGCCTGCTCAGCCCGTTCCTGAGCGCGCTGCTGAATCCGTTCTTTGCTTCCCTGTGCCTCGTCCTTCATATTGCTGGACTCCTCCTCTGCCTTCTGCGCTGCGCGCTCCCAGTACCGGCTCATTGTCTTGATGCCGCCGCCACCAATGGCGATGACAGCAGAGCCGACGATGATCGCCAGAAGGGCATAGAAGAGCCCCGTGACAATGTCCTCGGCGATATTGAGCTGATCCAGAGCTGCGAACAGCGCAACTCCGAGAATCAGCGCACTAGCGGCAAACGCCAGACCGCGTCCGTAACTGAGGCCTCCAAGAGAAGCTTCGATTACTTCCTTGACCGCAGCGGCGATTGCTGCACCTATCACGACGATGACAATGGCTACAAAGACGTTCGGGAGATAAGCGATGACGCCGCGTATCAGGTCGCTTATCGGGTTCGGACCGAACACTCCGAAGGCCAACTGCAAAACGAACAAGAAGAGGGCGTAGAAGACAATCTTCCCCAGAATGGCGGAGGCGTCGTACTTGGAACTTTCAAGCGCCTTCCCAACCCCCCCGCGTTCGACGACCTTGTCAAATCCCACTCGCTCGAGAACGCTGTCCAGGACCTTGGCGATTGCCTTGGCGATGAAATAGCCAATGATCAAGATCAGCAGGAAACCCACAAGCTTGGGGA
>JALZIO010000151.1 GCA_030860245.1 Actinomycetota bacterium
GCACGATCGGCAGCTCGTACGCGATCAGTTGGGCAGCCGAGCGAAGAGCGCCGATCAAGGCGTACTTGTTTGCGCTCGACCATCCGGCCATAAGCAGCCCGATGGTCGACAGGGACCCGATTGCAAGTAGATAGAAGAGGCCGACGTCCAGATCCTCGATGACCAGGTTCCTGTCGATCGGTATCACCAGGTAGATCATGATGATCGGCACCATGATCGCCACCGGCGCAAACGAAAAGACCTTGCGGTCGGCGGCCGCCGGGATGATGTCCTCCTTCAGGAGGAACTTGATTCCGTCGGCCAGGGTCGTCGCCCAGCCGTGCCAACCACCGGGGTACATGGGACCGAGCCGATGCTGAAGGTGGGCCATGACCTTGTGCTCGGCGTATCCGCCGACCAAGGCGCCCAGAGGCACCACCGTCAGGATGACGAGCACCTTGATCACGAGGATCTGCCAGGTTGCGAGCGTGATGTCGAACATCAGCGGTCTATGTCCCCCAAGACGAAGAAGAAGGAGCCGAGGATAGCGATCATGTCGGAAACATAGGTGTTCGCCAATACGTGCGACAGCGCGGACACGTTGCTGTAGGAAGGCGTTCGGATCTTGAGGCGATACGGCCTCCGGTCGCCGTCCGACACCAGATACATCCCCAGCTCACCGAGCGGATTCTCGGTGCGGACGTAGACCTCCCCGGCGGGTGCCTGGACCACCCGCGGCACCTTGCCCATGATGGGACCCGGCGGCAGTCTCTCGATCGCCTGCTCGACGATTCGGGCGGACTCGCCGACCTCGCGCACGAGAACCCAGAAACGATCGAAGCAGTCGCCGTTGGGCGCGGACCAGACATCGAAGTCGAACTGATCGTAGACGAGATAAGGCTCGTCCTTGCGGACATCCATGTCGATGCCGGACCCCCGCGCAATCGGCCCCGTCACCCCATAGGAGTAGGCCGCGTCCCTGTCCAACACGCCCACATCGATGGTGCGCTGCTTGAAGATCTCGTTACCGACCAGAAGGTTCTCGTAGTCGGGCAGACGCGCGATGACCTGGCGGACGCCCTTCAGCGCTTCTTCGACGAACCCCCTGGGGACATCTTCCTTCAGCCCTCCGGGGCGAAAGAACCCGAAGTGCATGCGCCCGCCGGTCGTGGCCTCCATGACACGCTGGATGTCCTCGCGCTCACGGAAGGCATAGAACGTCGGCGTGATGGCCCCGAGCTCGGCGCCGAACGAGGCGAAGAACATCAGGTGATTGAGGATGCGGTTCATCTCGCACAGGATCACGCGCAGGTACTGAGCCCTGGGGGGCACCTCGATCTCCATGAGCTGCTCGACGGCCAGGGCCAAAGGCAGCTCGTTGTTGATTCCCGACAACCAATCCATACGGGACACGAGGTTCGTTATCTGGCGGTAGTCGCGCTGTTCGACGAGCTTCTCGTATCCCCGGTGCATGTACCCGATGACGGGCTCGGCGTTTACCAGGATCTCGCCGTCGATCGTGGCGAGCAAGCGGAAGACCCCGTGCGTCGCGGGGTGCTGCGGCCCGACGTTGAGGATCATCTCTTCGGTCTGGAGCCGCCCCTGCGCCCCCCCAACCCGAGCAGCCGACCTGGGGCCGTCGGATGTCATCGCCATCTAACGACCCCCGGCCGCAGCTTCTTCGGGGTCTTTGGCACCCGGCCACTCCTTGACCACACGGGTCGGCAGCTTGAACGACCTGAGCATCGGGTGTCCTTCGAAGTCCTCGGGGAGATACAGAGTGGTCAGTTGAGGATGGCCGTCGAACAGGATCCCGAACATCTCGTGCGTTTCGCGCTCATGCCACAGGGCGCCCTTGTAGATCCCTGAGATACTCGGACATTCCGGGGCGGCGGGGTCGACGGGAACATGCACTGTGACGTGGATGGCGTGCTCGGGCGAGTACACGTGAATCAGGACCTCGAGCCCGCCGCCACCCTCACCCAGCTCCGATCGATCGACTCCCGACAGAAAGGTGAAGAAGACACAACCCAGGCGCTCGGAGTCGTGCAGCGTTCTCATAACCCGCTCGAGGCTCTGGGGCTTGCAAACGAGATCGACGGCGCCAAAGTTCAACTTGGGCTCTTCCACCCACAGGCCCAGGGTCTCCTCGACCCGGTCCAGAGCCTCTTCAGGGGTGACCGCGCCCGATCTGGCCACGCTCAGGCACCCCCTGCCAGACCCGGCTCGGGAATGTAGGGCACGGTCGTCTCGTGTCCCTTCCACTTTTCGCTCGGGTTCTCACCCGAGATCTTTTCCTGCAGGCGGATCACTCCCTGAAGGAGCGCCTCGGGCCGGGGGGGGCAGCCCGGCACGTAGACATCCACCGGGATTATCTGGTCCACGCCCTTGGTCACCGCGTACGAATCCCAATAGGGGCCTCCACAGTTGGCGCAGGAGCCCATCGAGATCACGTATTTGGGTTCGGGCATCTGGTCGTAGACCCGCTTGATCGGCGCCGCCATCTTGTCTGTCACGGTTCCCGCGACCACCAACAAGTCCGCTTGGCGCGGCGATGCCGGGAACGGGATCACCCCAAAGCGGATGATGTCGAACTTGCTCGCAATGGCCGCTCCCATCTCGATCCCGCAACAGGCGAGGCCGAATTGCATCATCCACAATGAGTACTTGCGGCTCCAGTTGAGCAACCACGAAGCCGGACCGGGCAGCTTGACCTTCTCGATTACAGCCAATCGAGCACCTTCTTCTTGACGGCATAGAGCAGAGCTAGAGCCAGGATGGCGATGAAGATCACCATCTCGATCAAGGCCTGGGTCCCCAATCTCTCAAAGACGATCGCCCATGGGAACAGGAACACCGCCTCGACATCGAAGACGACGAACAGCAGGGCGAAGATGTAATAGCGCACGTTGGTTTGAGCCCAGCCCTGCCCGATCGGATCGATGCCGGATTCATAGGTCGTGTACTTCTCGTACGAGGGAACATTTGGCCGGAGCAGCCTGGCCAGCTGGAGGGTTCCCATTACAAGTCCAACGCTGACCACGAGGAAGAGGCCGATAGTCAGGTACTGGCTGAAGTAACTACGGGCCACTGTGCCTAACGCTCCCTGGTCGCGCCGAACAAGTCCACTGGCTGGGATTGGACACCATCTGCCCTAAGTCGGCCCGTAAGCCGGTCTCCTCTGGCCGCCCTGGGCAGCGTCCTAGATACACGCCGAAAACTACCATGGACGTGCCCTGCGCCGGCTTTTTGCCCTCTCGTGAACGCTCCGTAAAGGTTGGTCCCGCGCCGTGACACTAGGCTTACGGTCTTCGTCCCGCTATGTCCGACAGCCATGCAGACTTGCAGAGACAAGGAGGCAGCCCGGTGCCTGACGACCTTGTACCGGCCGATCACGTCATCACGATCTTCGGTGCGCGCGGGGACCTGGCCCGGCGAAGCCTCCTGCCGGCTCTCTGGCGCCTCGACCGGGAGGGACTGCTCCCCCGGGAGTTCCGGGTGATCGGGAACTCTCTCGAAGACCTCAGCACCGACGACTTCAGGGCCCTTGCGCGCCGGGCGGTCGAAGAGTTCTCTCCGGGAGACATACCGGACGACGCATGGAGCGAGTTCTCCGGAAAGCTCGCCTACACGTCGGGGCAGTTCAAACCGGGTGACACAGACCCCATGGCGAAGGCGATCCGCGCCGCTGAGGCCGAGGTGGGGGGCACACCGCGGCGGCTCTTCTACTTTGCGGTGCCGCCCTCCGCCTACGCCTCTCTGACAGCAGCGATAGGGGAGGCGGGTTTGAAGGACCGGGCGCGGGTCGTCTACGAGAAGCCCTTCGGCGGTGATCTGGAGGCCACCTGCAGACTCAACGCCGAGGTTCACGGGGTCCTGGACGAGTCCCAGGTCTATCGAATCGATCATTTCCTCGGCAAGGAGACCGTCCAGAACACCTTGGCCCTGAGGTTCGCCAACGGGATGTTCGAGCCCGTGTGGGACGGACGCCACATCGATCACGTCCAGATCGACATCCCCGAGACGCTTGGAATCGGCACCCGGGCGGGCTTCTACGAGAGCATAGGGGCGATGAAGGACATGATCGTCACCCATCTCTTCCAGGTCCTGACCTTCGTGGCGATGGAGCCACCCGCCCGGCTGGCCGCCGACGACCTCATGGCGGAAAAGACGAAGGTGATGAGCTGCCTCCAGCCGCTGGGGCGCGACGATGTCGTGAGGGGACAGTACGCGGGTTACAGGGACGAGCCCGGGGTCGCCCCGGATTCGCAGACGGAGACATTCTTCGCCGCCCGCGTCGCCATCGACAACTGGCGCTGGAGCGGCGTGCCGTTCTTCCTTCGCACGGGAAAGCGGCTGGCCGGAAACCAGTGGACGGTCACGCTCGCTTTCAAGCAGCCCCCGAACACCATGTTCGGCGATCTTCCGGGGGATTTCGGCTACGACCACCTCGCACTCGAGCTCGCTCCCACCGAGGGCATCTCGCTCGGCTTTCTGGCCAAGCGGCCCGGGCCGGCATTCTCATTGGCGCGGGCGAGCATGAACTTCGCCTATGAGGGGTCCTTCGGCTCCAAGCTCATAGGCGCCTACGAGAGGCTGATCCACGACGCGCTCATCGGTGACCGCACCTTGTTCACGAGCGCCGAGACCCTCGAGGCTGCGTGGCAGGCCCTCGAGGGGATCACCAAGAACCCACCCCCGGTGGAGCCTTACGAACAAGGGTCGTGGGGGCCGGGGAAAGCCGAGAACCTGATCGCTCCCCGTCGCTGGCGGAAGGCACCCACATGACCTCTCGCCCGATCCAGCGCGCCGGACGCCGCAGGGGGGAAACTAGGGAGAGGCCCGCTCCCGGAGGGCGTCGGCCAGCTCCACCAAGCGGTCCGTCCCGGCGATGTTGTCGAGCCAGCGGCTTGGGATGGCGTCCGCTCCCAGGCGCGCTCCCATTACCGCCCCTGCGATCGCTCCGTTCGTGTCGGTGTCGCCACCCTCAGCCACCACCTCGGTGAGCACAGCTTCGAAGTCGGCGTTCGCCACTGCAGCAGACCACAGCCCAACCTGCATCCCCTTGATCGTGTAACCCATATCCATCGGGTCATCGAGTGCGAACTGCCGCAGCCCCCCGCGTTCGACGGCGCGTATTGCCGCAGCGACATCATCCGGCGCGCCGGTTGCATCGACGCGAGTGGCAAGCAAATCCAGATCCACCGGCGCGCCGGACAGTGCCAGAGCAAGTGCGACGCTCATTGCGACGGTCGACCATTCACAGAGAGGGTCGTAGTGGGTCACAAGCGCACTCGTGCGCGCGTCCCTGACGAGGTTGCGTCCAGAGGTTCTCCACCGAAGCGCCACCGGAGAGCACCGCATCAGGGCGCCGTTCCCCGCCGAGCTGAGCGGCCTCCGCTCCCATACGACACGGGCGGCGCTCGATGCCGATTCGCCGCCGGTGAGCTCGTCGAGAACCTCCGCGGTGAGGTGTCCGATCCCCCGGCCGTTGGCTTGCCCCCACGCCACGAAGCGGCGGGCTACGTCGTCGGGATCGAGCTCACCCTCGGCCAATGCCTCCGCGAGGACGGCCGACTGGGCGAGATCGTCGTCCCACGGCGCGGCACGCTCCGATGGGTCCACCTCTGTGGGCCCACCGTCGAAGCTGCGCTCCACGCTGCGCCGGGAATGACCTTCGGCCGGAATACCCAGCGCGTTGCCCGCCGCCACCCCCAACAGAGTCCCCCGGTACAGCTCACCCAGGGATTCAGGCTCTCCGGCCTCTCCCGCCGAGTCCACCCATTGCTCGAGCTCATGAACACTCATGTGTGACTGCTCAACCTCCTAGCGGTGCTTGCCCGGTCTCGGGCGGCGGCTGGAAGAACATCGTTGCGTCTTCGGCCGCCCCCAACAGCGGTCCCGGCGCGACGCCGAAGCCGATCGTCGCCACCGCCGTTATTGCGATAACACCGGCCGCCAGGCGCCCAATGGGCAGGGGGGCCTGCTCACCTTCACTCTCCTCCAGATACATCCGCACCATAATTTTGAGATAGAAGAAGGCGGCGATGGCGCTGGTAATGACTCCTATCGCCACCACCCACGAGTAACCCCCTTGGATGGCAGCGCCGAACACCACCAACTTGCCGAAGAAACCGGCCGTTACGGGTACGCCGGCCAGCGACAAAAGGAACAGGGTGAGCGCCACGGCCAGCGCAGGATGGTCGTAGAAGAGGCCCTTGTATCCCACCAACCGCACTCGTGCCTCATCCTGCCCGGATACAACAGACACCACCGCAAAGGCGCCCAACACCGCCAGCCCGTAAGTCGCCAGGTAGAACAGCGCGCCCGAGACACCGCGATCGTTGGCGGCAATGACTGCGGTGAGGATGAAGCCTGCGTGGGCGATGGACGAATAGGCGAGGAGCCTCTTGACGTCGTCCTGCACGACCGCCAGCACCGAGCCGACGATCATGGTCGCCACGGCAAGTGCAATGGCGAGGGGCCGCCATTCGGCGCGCAGGGAGAACAACGTCGCGTCGAAGAGCCGGAGAATCGCTGCGAAAGCGGCGAACTTGGTCCCGGCCGCCATGAATCCGGTGACCGGAGAAGGGGCGCCCTGATACGCGTCGGGGGTCCACATGTGAAACGGAACCGCCGCGATCTTGAAACCCAGCCCGATGATCAGGAATCCGGTGGCCAGCACCAGGAGGCCTGTGTCTGCGGCCGGGCTGGTCGACAAGAAGGACGCTATTCCCGGCTCCGTCACCGGATCACTGCCGCCGTAGAGCGCGGTGGCTCCCACCGCGCCGTAAGTGAGAGCGATCCCGAGCAGAAAGAAGGCGGAGGAGAATGCGCCCAGCAGGAAGTACTTCATCGCCGATTCCTGGCTGGTCAACGATCCGCTCTTGAACGCCACCAGTACGTAGAGCGCAACCGAAAACGTCTCGAGCGCCAGAAACATGACGATGAGATCGGCCGCAGCGGCCATCAGCATCATCCCGGCCACGGCCAGAAGAAGCAAACCGTAGAACTCGGAGTCCTCGAGCCTGTCGCGCACGAGGTAGTCACGCCCCACCCAGACGGTGAGAAGCCCGAAGACGGCAAGGCTGATCTTCACAAACGATGCAAAGCCGTCGAGTGCGATGGCGCCCGAAAGCTGAAGCTCGTTGTCGCCCCAGGTGGAGGCGGCAAAGACCCCCGCAGCGACAAGGCCGGCCGTGGCCATGGCGGGCAAAAACCAGCGGCTGCGGCGTTCGCCCAAAAGCGTATCGACGATCAAGAGAACGAGCGCTGTGACCAGCAGGGTGATCTCGGGGGCGACTCCCCCGAGCTGAATCTGGGGCTGTATGAATTCAGGCATTGACCAGGTTCATTACGGCGCCTCCGCCAAGCCACTCGTCTCCGGCACTACCGAAGCATTGTTCAGCTGCCTCACGACCTTTTTGGCGGATGGCTCGATCCGCTCCAGGAACGGCTTCGGGTACACGCCGATTGCAATGATGAGCGCAACCAGCGGCGCAAACATGACGTACTCGCGCATTTGAAAATCCTTTAGATCGCGGTTGGCTTCTATCGTGACGGCTCCGTGAAAGACGCGCTGGTAAGCCCACAACAGATAGATGGCTGCAAGCACGATGCCGAAGGTCGCCGGAATGACCCAGAGGCCGTAGCTCTGGTACGTGGCCAGCAGCACGAGGAACTCGCCGACGAATCCGTTGAGCCCCGGCAAACCGAGCGACGACAGCACGACTATCAGGAAGATGCCCGCCAGCACCGGCACCGAACGTGCAAGCCCTCCGAATTCCGAGATCTCCCTGGTGTGGCGGCGATCGTACAGCGCTCCCACGAGCAGGAACAGAGCACCCGTCGAGAGGCCGTGATTGAGCATCTGGAGTATCCCGCCGCTCATTCCTTGGATGGTTCCGACGAACAGCCCCAATACCACGAAACCCAGGTGCGCCACCGATGAGTACGCCACCAAGCGCTTCACGTCGCGCTGGACTATCGCAACCAACGCCCCGTAGATGATTCCGATGATCGCCAGAGTGATAATGACCGGCGCGAGGAGACGCGCCGCGTCCGGAAAGAATGCAATACCGAAGCGAATGAGCCCGTAGGCCCCCATCTTCAGAAGAACCGCTGCCAGCATGACCGACCCTGCGGTAGGAGCCTCGGTATGCGCGTCGGGCAGCCATGTGTGCAGCGGCACCAACGGCACCTTGACTGCGAACGAGGCGAAGAATCCCAGGAACAACAGGATCTGGACCTCGAGTGACAATGGGGTGCCCAGCAGGGAGCGGTAATCGAAGGTGGGCGCCGCCGCACTCCCTTGTGAGGCGAAGTAGAGGTAGAGGATCGAAAGCAGCATGAACAACGACCCCGCCAGGGTGAAGAGAAAGAATTTCATAGCGGCATAGACGCGTCGACCGTGGCCCCACATGCCTATCAAGAAGTACATAGGCACCAGAACGGCCTCCCAAAAAACATAGAACAAGAACAGGTCGAGCGAGGAGAAGACTCCGAGCATCCCCGTTTCCAGCGTGAGCAGCAGGACAAAGTACGGCTTGACCTGGGTCTTGATCGTCCACGACGTAAGGATGCACAGCGGCATGAGGAAGGTCGTCAGCATGATCATCCACAGGCTGACTCCATCGACGCCGGTTATGTAGCCGATCCCCCATTCCGGAATCCAGCTCAACTCGGTGCCCTGCTGGAGGCCCGCCGCACCGGAGTCGAAAGAGGCCAACACCCCCAGAGAGACAACGAACGTAGCCGTCGTTACCACGAGTGCCGCAAGCCGCAGCACAGCTTCCAGACGCCTGGGGATCAGCACCATGACGAGCGCGCCCACCAGCGGCAGAAACAGGGTGATGTCGAGAAAGGGCAAATCGTTCATCCGGCGACCACCCGCAGAATCAGAAATGAAAACACTGCTACGACACCGAACAGGAACGTTGCCGCATAGTTGCGCACGTAGCCGGTTTGGATGTGCCGCAGGCCCTGGGACGTGCGGCCGATCAGCGTGGCGGTTCCGTTCACGATGCCGTCGATCCCCCTGCGGTCGAGCACGTCGGCACAGAACAGCGCGAACCTCTTGCCGGGAAGGACGATCAGGCGTCCGTAGATCTCATCAATGTAGAACTTGTGGCGGGCGCCGTTGACCAGCGGCGCCATCGGGCGAACGAGGCGCGCCCGGCGCGCCTCGGCGCCGGAGGTCATGTAGATGGAACGAGCCAGCAAGATCCCGACGACCGCGACCAGCAAGGCGACGCCCGAGAGAATGAACGCAAGAGCTCCTTCCGGAGCGTGCGACTCTCCCACCACGGGCTCCAGGAAATGCTCCAGCGTGAGCAGGACGGGCAGGTTGATCACGCCGCCGACCACCGAGAGCACGGCCAGCGGCACCAGTGCGGCCGCCATCGTCCGGGGGGCGTCGTGGGCATGGGTGCCCTCGGGCGTCCGCAAGGGGCCCTCGAACACCCGGAGGT
>JALZIO010000154.1 GCA_030860245.1 Actinomycetota bacterium
TCCGTGAACAGTTGCGGGGTCGCCACTGTGCCGGTGCCGCCTGGGTACAGGGTGGATGGGTGGACGTGCCGCCCTTCCATCAGGCAGAACATCTCCCGCGTGAGGCGGCTCATTTGTAGCGCCTCGACGTACGTGTCGCCGGTGAACGGGTTGAACGAGCGCATGATGTCCGCGATCGTGCGCTTGCCGTGGATGTTTGCGTTGGGCGCGTCGGTGTGCTCGGCCTTTTCCAGGAGGCTGGGGTTTGTTTCCTTCACCATCTGCTCGCAGAAATCGACGAACACCAGGTTATCCTGAAAGATGGTGTGGTCGAACATGTACTCTGCTGCCTCGCCGAGGTTGTAGATCCACTCAGCCATCGGCGGCATCTTGATGCCGTAGGCCATGTTCTGCGCGTACACGGAGCAGACTGCGTGGTTGTCGCCACAGATACCGCAGATGCGGCTCGTGATGAAGTGGGCGTCGCGGGGGTCCTTCCCCTTCATGAAGATGCTGTAGCCGCGGAAGATCGAAGAGGTGCTGTAGCACTCGGCGACCTTGCGGTTGCCGAAGTCGATCTTCGTGTAGATGCCGAGGCTGCCGACGATCCTGGTGATTGGATCCCACGCCATCTCGACAAGATTGTCGCTGCTGTCCTTTTTTGCCCGGCCTGAGACCTTTGCCTCAGCCACCCTTGTCACCGTTTGTCCCCTCCTAACCTCTTAGACGACTTGCTCTCCGCCTTCATAACTCTCTGCACGAAACCGCTTACCAGCTTGGCTTATGGCCGGTCAGCAGCTCCGGACCCCGTTTCCGCCACTTGGGCTCCTGGTCAACGGTGTTGAAGGTGAACGTTCGCATGCTCCTGACGATCCTGCCGTAGGCGCTGCTTGCCGCACCCGATACCGTGCTGCCGGGCGGCTCGTCCATAAACGGCATGAACTTGTCCGGGAAACCGGGCATCGTGCAGGCGATGCAGATTCCGCCGACGTTCGGGCACCCGCCGATACCGTTCATCCAGCCCCGTTTAGGGACGTTGCACTTGACCACTGGGCCCCAGCACCCGAGCTTCACTATGCACTTGGGCGACCCATATTCCGTTGCGAAGTCCCCCTGCTCGTAGTACCCGGCGCGGTCACAACCCTCGTGAACCGTCTGGCCGAACAGCCACAGCGGACGGAGGGACTCGTCGAGCGGGATCATCGGCGCCGACCCCGCGGCCTGGTAGAGCAGGTAGAGAATCGTCTCGGACAGATTGTCGGGTTGGATGGGGCAGCCCGGCACGCACACCACCGGAATGCCCGCCTTCGAGCGCCAGTTCCAACCGAGGAAGTCGGGGACGCCCATGGCGCCCGTAGGGTTGCCGGCCATCGCGTGGATGCCACCGTAGGTGGCGCAGGTACCGGCCGCCAGCACGGCAAGCGCCTTGGGGGCCAGCCGGTCCAGCCATTCGGACGTCGTTATCGGCTGTCCCGTCTCGGGATCGTTGCCGAATGCGGCCCAGTAGCCCTCCTCCTTGATTGCCTCGTTGGGGATCGAGCCCTCGATCACGAGGACGAATGGATCGAGCTCACCGCGATCAGCCTTCCAGAACCAGTCCATGAACTCGTCGCCGACCTGATAGTCGATCAGAGGCCAGTGGAACTGCACTCTCGGAAGACCGGGCAGAGCGCCGAGAGCTATCTCTTCGATGGTCGGCTGGGTGGCCGCGGTGAGGGCCACGGAATCGCCGTCGCAGCTGAGACCTGCGTTGATCCACAGAACGTGAACATCGACTTCGGACTGCCCGTGCTCGTCGGTGTCATCGCGTGCCATCGTGTCCGCCTCAGCACTCATGAAGAGCCTCCTCCAGGTCGAGCCGTCTCGCGCGGGCCGGGGAGCATCACAAATCGGGTCTGATGCCCATCCACCCCTCGAGAAACGACACACGAACAACAGGTCCGCTGTGGGTCTCGCGTCCCTTTGGACTCTATAGCTTGGCCGGGTGAACCGGCAAGTCACGTCGGGCACAAAGCGCGAAGCTCGAGGCCCATTGGCTCTAGCCAAGAAGCTCACTCAGGAGCGCTCGAAGAACGTGATACTGCGTTGCCTGAGCCTCCTGGATGCGCGGGATGTAGTCGGCATCCACCGTATGGCAACGATCGCAAATCTCGGCCATACGTCCTCCTCCGTAACCTGCGAACCCAACCGTCATCAATCCGCGACGGCGCGCTTCTTCGAGGGCCGCAACGACATTGCGCGACCCCCCGCTGGTGGAGACGGCCACGGCCACGTCCCCTGGGCGGCCGTGGGCAATGACCTGACGAGCGAAGACGTTGTCGAAGCCGATGTCGTTCCCGATGGCCGTCAGGACCGCCGAGTCATTCGTAAGCGACACCGCCCGTATCGGCGTCCCACCGCAAGGAGGGGCGACCAGGTCCCCGACGAGGTCCTGTGCATCGGTTGCAGATCCGCCGTTGCCGAAAACGAGCACCTTTCCGCCCTTTTCGACGCGGCCGGCGATCAGCTCCGCCGTCTCCAGCAGCCCTTCGGGATCCATTGATCCGGAGCGAAGCGCCACCACATCATCCGCCTTCTGGAGGATCGACCGGCTGATCTCCGAGACGACGCCGGGGAGGTCGGTTTCCGCTTCCTTCAAGAACGGATAGAGGAAGCTGGAGCGCCCGGTGTCGTGTGCGCGTCCCGGCGACGAGCCGCCGCCCTGATCGACCAGCAGCCCCTTGTGCTCGAAGAACACATGGACGAGCTCCCAGAGCACGTGATAGAGCGTTTCGTGGACCTCCTGGACAATGAAGGGATCGTCTGAGGCCACCTCGAACAGGTGCTCGGGTGGCGTCGCTCCGGATGATCCCCCGCCAAGGAGGATCGACAGCATCCCGGCTGCCTCGGCTTGCCCCAACGCCGCCGTCACGCCTTCCAAACCCGGGTCGCTGGGACTGTGGACCATGCCCAGGGCGATGTCTCCCGGCGCGCCGAGCGTGAGGAGCTGATGGCTGA
>JALZIO010000161.1 GCA_030860245.1 Actinomycetota bacterium
GCGCAGAGCCACGTGAAGGTGTCGTTCGAGATACCCGAGTACACGTCTGACGTCACCGGCATGGGCACGGTGCGCATCCTCGAGGCCATTCGGGCATCGGGCATCCAGACCCGCTTCTACCAGGCATCATCGTCGGAGATGTTCGGGCTTTCGGAGCCCCCGCAGGACGAAACCACTCCGTTCCATCCCCGAAGCCCGTACGGGGTGGCCAAGGTATTCGCCCATTGGATGACGATCAACTATCGGGAGTCCTACAATTTGTTTGCTTCCAACGGGATCTTGTTCAACCACGAAAGCCCTCGCAGAGGTGAAACGTTCGTGTCGCGCAAGATCACCCGGGCGGTTGCCCGGATCAAGGCCGGCATCCAGGACACTCTCTATCTAGGCAACCTCGACTCCAAGCGGGACTGGGGCTATGCGCCGGAGTACGTCGAAGCCATGTGGTTGATGCTCCAGCAGGGGGCACCGGACGATTTCGTGATTGCGAGCGGCGAGGCTCATACGGTTCGAGAGTTCGCTCAGCGTGCGTTCGAACACGCCGGCCTGGACTCGGAGCGCCATGTCAAGATTGATCCCAGCTACTATCGACCGGCCGAAGTCGATCATTTGAGGGGCGATCCCTCAAAGGCATTCAGGGAGCTGGACTGGAAGCCTCGAACGGGATTCCAGGAGCTGATAGAGCTCATGGTTGACGCCGATATCCAGCTGCTCGACGATGAGCTGAGCGGCCGACTCGTGTCGCAGGACCGCGATCATTGACATAACCACACAGGACATGCTGAGAGCCAAAAGGAGATGAGCGGCGTGGAGATGGAGATAGGGATCGGTAAGTCGGGTCGCAGAGCTTACGGGTTGGACGACATCGCCATCGTCCCGTCCCGAAGGACGCGCGACGCCGACGACGTGGACATCTCCTGGGAGATCGACGCGTTTAAGCTCGAGCTTCCGCTCATGGTTTCCGCAATGGACGCCGCAGTTTCGCCGCGGACTGCGATCCAGATCGGCCGCCTGGGGGGAATGGCTGTCCTGAACCTCGAAGGCATCCAGACGCGTTATGAGGATCCAGACTCGGTGTTGGCCGAGATATCCGAGTTGTCCGACGACAAGGCCACATTGCGGATGCAGGAGCTCTATCGCGAGCCTGTGAAGGAGGAGCTAATCTCCAAGCGCATTCGCGAAATTAAGGAAGGCGGTGTTCTGGCGGCCGCATCGCTGACACCACAGAAGGTCGAGATGTGGCACAAGATAGCACTCGAAGCAGAGCTTGACCTGCTGGTCATTCAAGGCACCGTCGTGTCTGCCGAGCATGTCTCGTCCAAGACCGAGCCTCTGAATCTGAAACGCTTCATATCCACCTACGAGCTGCCCGTGATAGTAGGGGGCTGCGCGTCCTACTCGACGGCATTGCACCTGATGCGCACAGGGGCAATGGGCGTTCTCGTGGGTGTCGGCCCGGGAGCCGCCTGCACGACCCGCGGCGTGATCGGCGTAGGCGTCCCACAGGCCACTGCGATTGCCGATGCAGCAGGCGCTCGCATCCGTCATCTTGACGAGACCGGCCGCTATTGCCATGTGATAGCAGACGGCGGGATGCGCACCGGCGGGGATGTCGCCAAGGCCATCGCCTGTGGCGCCGACGCCGTCATGATCGGCTCGCCCGTCGCCTCTGCGGCCGAGGCTCCGGGGCGCGGGTACCACTGGGGCATGGCGACGTTCCACCCGACGCTGCCGCGCGGGGCGCGCGTGAAGACCTCGACCATCGGAACCCTGCAAGAGATATTGATTGGTCCGGCGCGCCAGAATGACGGGCGGCTCAATCTCTTCGGGGGGCTCCGCACGAGCCTTGCTACGTGCGGATACGCAAACATCAAGGAGTTTCAAAAGGCCGAGGTGATGGTTGCCCCGTCGCTCGCTACCGAGGGCAAGGCTCTTCAGCGCGCTCAGGGTGTCGGTATGGGGACCTAACCTCGGAGCGAGTTTGCTTGGGTCCCCGATAAACTATTTCTTGCCCACCCGGTACCCCGGCCAGCTGTTGGTGTGTAGCATGCCTCCCTATGGGGCAGGCAAAGAACGTTGCATCGCTGATCGATCTCGGCGAGCGCGTGATGAACGACTCGACCCACGTGTTCGAGGATCACGATCATCGCGAGGAGGCCGAAGAGCTGCTCGCCATGTGTTTGAAGGTAGAACCCGACGAGCTGGACGACCTCTACGAGCCTGCGCCGCGCATCATGGAGCGTTACCTGTCGATGGTGGCGCGCCGGGCGGGGGGTGAGCCGCTTCCCTTCATTACGGGTCATATCGAGTTCTATGGGCTCGACCTCGAGGTCCGCCCCGGCGCGTTCGTTCCACGGCCCTCATCCGAGCTGACCGTCGATCGGGCCGCCCGCCGTTTGCGCAAGCGCCAGAGTCCCGTCGTCGTTGACGTGTGCACCGGCGCCGGTCCCATTGCACTGGCCCTAGGAGATGAGTTTCCCGACGCCGAGGTCTGGGGGACGGACATCTTGGAGGAGGGGCTTGCTCAAGGTCGTCGCAATGCCAAACACCTCGGGATTAGGAATGTGACCCTCAAGAAGGGCGACATGTACGACGGGCTGCCGGCGCGCCTGCGGGCCTCGGTGGATGTCATCACGGGACACGTGCCGTACGTTCCCGTGGACGAGATCGAGGACCTGCCCAGCGAGGTGAAGGAGTTCGAACC
>JALZIO010000182.1 GCA_030860245.1 Actinomycetota bacterium
GCCTATCCTCGCATCGCGGAGATCGTCGCCGACGCCGCTGCCGGCGAGCTGAGCTCGAGGATTCACGGCGATCCCGGGACGCGCTTCGATCCCGCATGGTGGGACGCGACCATCGCAGCCGGCCCGAGGCTTCGTTTCGGGAGAGCTCCGTGGGCCTACGTCAAGATCGCCGAGGGGTGCAACCGCGGCTGCACCTTCTGCTCGATTCCGCTCATGCGGGGCCGCCTCAAGTCACGCCCCCCGGAGGTCATCGAGGCCGAGGCGCGCAACCTCGTTGCCCAGGGTGTATCCGAGCTGTCGTTGGTGAGCCAGGACTCGGTCATGTGGGGGCGGGATTCGGGTGAGGGTGATCTGCTTGAGCTGCTCGGACGCCTCGAAACCATCGAGGGGCTGCGCCGCCTCCGGCTGATGTACCTCCACCCGCAGGGTGTGACGGACGGATTGATCGACCGGATAGCTTCCTCCGAGGTGATCGCTTCCTACTTCGATCTCTCCCTGCAACATGTGGCCCCCGAAGTTCTGAGGAGCATGGGCCGGTGGGGCAGCTCGAAGCGCTTCACCCGGATGATCGAGCGAATCCGGGCGCAGGACCCCTTGGCGGGCGTGCGCTCCACCTTCATCCTGGGATTCCCCGGCGAGACCGAGGCTCAGGCCGGACAGGTCGAGGCGTTCGTGGCAGACACGGATCTCGATTGGGTCGGGGCGTTCACGTACTCACCCGAGGAGGGGACCAAGTCGGTCTCTATGCCGGACCGGGTGGCGGAAGCCGCGGCCCGGGCGAGAACCGAGAGCGTCGCGTCCGCCGCCGAAGTGACAATGGAGCGGCGCGCCCGGTCGCTCGTGGGCCACCGGCTGGAGGTCCTCGCGGAGAGCTTCGATCGCGCGCAGGGGATGTGGTTGGGTCGCTCCCACAGGGAGGCTCCCGAGATCGACGGTGAAGTGCGCTTCAGCGGCGCCACGGGCGTATCCGTCGGTGACCTCGTCGAGGTGCGGATCACCGGAAACCTGGGCGCCGACCTCGAGGGCATCTGGACCGGGATGACATCGGAGGCCCGGCCGGAGGACGGAAGGGTCTTCTCGACGACCTCGACCCCCGGTTGAATGCCCTCCGGTTGAATGCGAAGGAGGGGGCATGAACGCCGAAATAGTCGGCGTGGGGACGGAGCTCCTGCTCGGCCAAATCGCAGATACGAACGCGCAGCACATCTCGGCGGCTCTGGCTGAGATCGGCGTGGATGTGCACCGCCACACTGCGGTCGGCGACAACCTGGGGCGGATGACGCTGGCCATCACGGAGGCCATTGCCCGTTGCGACGCCCTCATCATCACCGGCGGCCTCGGGCCCACTCCGGATGACATCACCCGCGAGGGTGTTGCCGGCGCGCTCGGGCTTGAGCTCCGGCGCGATCCGGAGCTCGTGGCACTCATCCGGAGGATCTTCAAGGATCGCGACCGTGCGATGCCGGAGTCGAACCTGCGACAGGCCGACCTTCCCGCCGGCGCCAGGGCGATCGCTCCCGAAGGGACCGCGCCCGGCTTCACGATCGAGGCTTCCACGGGGGTCATCTTCGCCCTCCCCGGGGTTCCCTGGGAGATGAAGGCGATGCTCGAGAAGGCGGTGCTGCCCGAGCTTACGGTTCGATCGGGGGCCGCCGCCATCGTGAGCCGTCAGATCCTGGTCCTGGGGCTGGGCGAGTCCCTCACCCACGAGAAGATCGTGGACCTCGTCGAGGCGCAGACGAACCCGACAATCGCATACTTGGCCGGCAAGGGGCAGGTGCGCGTTCGGGTGACCGCCAAGGGAGGCTCGCGGGCGAATGCAGAAGCCCTGATCGAGCCGGTTGAGCAGGCGATTCGGGCACGGCTCGGCCCGGCCGCCGTCCCCGGCGACCGTGCAAGCCTTACAGCGGCGATGGCGGCGCTGCTGGTGGAACGCGGCGCATCGGTGGCTGCGGCGGAGTCCCTCACCGGGGGACTCATCGGCGTGGAGCTCACCCGGGCGCCGGGGGCGAGCGACTTCTTCCGGGGCTCGTTGGTGTGCTATTCGGATGAGGCGAAAAGAGAGGTGGCGGGGGTTCCTCAGAGCGTCCTGGATCGCTTCGGCGCGGTTAGCGAGCAGACCGCCGGAGCGCTCGCAGAGGGCGCGGCGTCCAGGCTCGGCGCCGACCTCGGAGTTGCGGCGACCGGAGTCGCGGGCCCGGGCGAGCAGGAGGGGCAGCCCGTGGGGACGGTCTTTGTGGGGGCATGCTGGGGGGGCAGGACCCTGGCGCGCCGGGCATTCGCGTACGGGGACCGGGACAACATTCGGTCCCTGGCAGTCACTGCCGCCCTGGACCTCGGCCGGCGCTTGATCGAAGGCACCGCCTGACCGCGTCCCCACCGAAGGATCGGCTGTTCGTGGCGGCGGCGGTGCCGGGCCCGCAGTTGGCCGGTCTGCAGGAGCGCGTGGGTGAGCTCATCGGGCGACTCCCCGGGGCGCGCCCCACCGAGGGGGCGACCCGGCACATCACAATCAAGTTTCTCGGACCCACCCCGGCCGGACGGCTTCCGGACGTGATCGGGTGCTGCCGCGACGCTGCCGTCGGCGGAGACCCCTGCGAGCTTCGCATCCAGGGACTCGGGGCGTTCCCCAGGGCGGCCAGGGCGACTGTGCTGTGGGCCGGGGTGACCGATCCCGCGGGGCTGCTCGGGCGGCTCGCCGATGGGCTCGACCGCGCCTTCACCCCGATGGGCTACCGGGCCGAGACCCGTCCCTTCGCCGCCCATGTGACCCTGGCCCGTTTCCGGCAGCCGGCGCGCCTCGAGCTTCCCGATCTCGAACCCCTCGAACCGTTCGTGCTGAAGCAGATCGGTCTCTACCGGAGTCATCTGTCTCCCGCCGGCGCCCGCTATGAGCCGCTCGCGACCTTTCCCCTGGGAAGAGGTTGAGGGGGACTGAGGTTGAAGCGGCTTAGGGCTGGAAACGCGTCGGTGCGGCGCGTCAGAGCGAGGAGGACAGACGCCCATGGCCGAGGCGATTCACCCACAGACCACCATCGGTCACGTGCACCTGAAGGTGGCCGATCTCCCGAGAGCCGAGGCCTTCTATCGGGACATCCTCGGTTTCGAGGTCGTCACACGCTACGGCTCGGAGGCTTCCTTTCTGTCGGCCGGCGGATATCACCACCACATCGGACTCAATACCTGGCAGAGCAGAGGTGCGACGCCGCCCCCGCCGTACTCAACCGGGTTGTTTCACGTGGCGATCTTGATGCCGGATCGCAGGGAGCTCGCCCGCGCGGTCAGGCGCGTTCTGGATCACGGCGTGGGCCTCGACGGGATGTCCGATCACGGGGTCAGCGAGGCAATCTACCTGCACGACCCCGACGCAAACGGGATCGAGATCTACCGGGACCGTGATCGCTCCGAGTGGCCGAGGGAGCCGGACGGCTCGGTGAGGATGACGCTCGAGCCGCTGGACCTGGCCGACCTCCTGTCAGAGCTGGCCCCTTAACCATCCCCGCCATAGGTTTCCCCAGCCTGTCGACCCGTCGGTAGGGGAGTGTGCACCATCCATCTCGACGGGTGGCGCAGACGCTCCTTTCTTGCTTTGGGGGCGGCGCCACCTGATACTCCTCGACGCATCCCCTGCGACGTCGTTGGTCGTTCAAGACTGGACCCTGCGAGCCGATGGGAGAGTGTGGGCCATTCTCAGTGGCGGCGCGTTGTGGCGGCCGCATTTCTCGCCTCGCTGGCCCTCGGCATCGCACAGGGGCCTTCCGTCGCGACGCCCCGCTTCGATGACGTCGAAGACGCACGCCGGAGATCGGATGACGTCGCGGCCGCACTGGTTACTGCCCGGGCCGACCTCGGCTCCGCCCGTGGGGCCGCCGCGGCCGCCCGCGCCCGGCTCAGTGCCATCGAGCGGAGCTTCGAGCTGGTGGTGGAGAGATACAACTTGGTCGCAGAGAAGCTTCTGTCCCTCCACACGGACAGGGCCGCGACCGAGCTCGCCATCCGGCGGCTCGAGCAGAAGATCATTCTCAACGAGACCAACGCGGCGACAATAGCCAACGAGCTCTACAAGGGGGGCACCCAGGACACTCTCGAGGCGCTCTTGTCCGCCGAGAGCTGGGCCGACATAGAGCGGCGCCTCGAGATAATCGAATCCTCCGAGGCGGCGCGCCGGGAGGTCTTCGCCGCCCTTGCCGCTTCTCGGGCTCGCCTGCAGGGGGAGGTGGCCGAGCTCGACAGGCAAACCGCCACGATCGCCGAGGTCCGGGGTCGGTTATCCGCTCTTGCCCAGGAGATCGATTTGAAGGCCAGAGCGCAGCGTGAAGAGATTGCCGGGTTGAACGCGATCGTTGCAGGGGCCAAGAGGCGCGAGGCGCTCCTCGTCGAGCGGCGCGCCGCTGCCGAGCGACAGCGGGAGCGCGCCGAACGGCGCTGGGAGCAATACCAGGCCCAGCAGGCCGCGCTGGCGACGCCGGACCCGGCGGCCGGCCTCATTGGCCCAGGGGCCTTGACCCTCGACGGAACCTCCGGCGGCGGGGGGTTTGCAGCCGAGGCGGCGCTGTCCCAGCTGGGCAAACCCTACCTGTGGGCCGCCGATGGACCGGACACCTACGATTGCTCAGGTCTCACCATGTGGGCCTGGGCCCACGCCGGCGTGCTTCTGCCGCACAACTCCGGCGCGCAGTATGCGGCAACTACACGCGTAGCGGTGGCCGATTGGAAACCGGGCGACCTGCTGTTCTTCGGCCGCCCCATCCACCACGTCGGGATATACATCGGCGGCGGCGAGATGGTTGAGGCGCCCTATACGGGGGCCTTCGTGCGGGTCGCTACGGCGATTCGCTCGGACTACGTCGGCGCCGGCCGTCCCTAGGATCGACCGCTGGTGAAATCCGAACCAGGAGGTCGAAAGCCTCCATTGCACTGTCCGACCCGCTCTCCGGGCTCCCCCGTGCAACGGGGGGCGGTCGCCCGCCGGAGAGCGCGGAGCATCTAACGCGCGACCGTCTCCATCGGCCCCTGAGGGGTCTGCGCGGCGAACTGGGTCTTGTACAGAGAGGCGTAGACGCCGCCCGCCCGGAGCAGCTCCCCATGGGTGCCTCTCTGAGCCACCCGGCCCTCGTCGAGCACCAGGATCTGATCCGCAGCGCGGATGGTGGACAGGCGATGGGCGATCACTATGGAGGTACGACCCTCGAGCGCAACGGCCAGCGCACGCTGGATGTGAGCCTCGCTCTGATAGTCGAGGTGAGCGGTCGCCTCGTCGAGGATGACGATGGCCGGGGCCTTCAACAGGACGCGCGCAATTGCGATCCGTTGTTTTTCTCCGCCGGACATGCGATAGCCGCGTTCTCCGACAACCGTGTCGTATCCGTCGGGAAGCGAAGCAATGAGGTCGTGAATGCGCGCCGAACGACAGGCCGTGATGATCTCCTCGTGGGTGGCGCCGGGCCGCGCATAGCGCAGGTTCGCGGCGATGCTGTCGTGAAACAGATGAGCGTCCTGGCTCACCACTGCGATCGACTCGGCCAGCGATTGCAGTTGCAGCTTGCGGAGGTCTCCTCCGTCGATGCGGATGGCGCCGGAGGTGACGTCGTAGAGGCGAGCTATCAGGTGCGAAAGGGTTGTCTTGCCCGCCCCGGAGGGCCCGACCAGCGCGGTCATCGTGCCGGGCTCGGCCACCAGCGATACGCCTCGCAGCACCCAGTCGGACGCCTCGGCGCCGGCCCCCGCCAAACCCTCGGCCTCCAGAGATGCGACCGTGTAGCCCGCCGCGGCCGGATATCGGAACCAGACGTCGTCGACTTCGATGTGTCCGCGGGGTGCCTCCAGAGCGACCGCACCGGGTCCATCTGCGATGGCGAGAGGAGTGTCGAGGACCTCGAAGACGCGCTCGAAGGAGACCAGCGCGCTGAGTATGTCCACCCGGGTCGTGCTGAGAGCGCTGATCGGGCTGTAGAGCTGTTGCAGGTAGGCGGCAAAGGCCACGACGGTTCCGATGGAGAGTGTGCCCAACACAACAGCACGGCCCCCGAAAAGGTACAGCCCGGCGGTTCCGGCGGCCGCTATCGCGGTCAGCGCCACCGCAAAGGTGCGTGACACCAATGAGCGCCGAATGCCCGCGTCGCGCACCTCACCGGCACGAAGGGAGAACTGACGCGCTTCGTCGTCGGGGCGACCGAACAGCTTCACCAGCAGTGCACCGGAAACGTTGAAGCGCTCGGTCATGACCGCGTTCATGCGCGCGTTCATCTCCATCTGCCGCCGGGCTATCTTCTGCACTACTCGGCCAACCCGTTGCGACACCAGCAGATACACGGGCACGAGCACCAGCGCAAACAAGGTAATGCGCCAATCGAGATACAGCATCGTGACCAGCGTGAAGGCGACGCCCATGGTGCTGGAAACCGTGGTGCTGAGTGTCGACGTGACGGCTTGCTGCGCGCCTACGACATCGTTGTTCAACCGGCTGATCAAGGCGCCCGTTTGTGTGCGGGTGAAGAACGCGATCGGCATTCGCTGTACGTGGTCGTAGAGGGCAGAACGGAGGTCGTAGATGAGGCCCTCTCCGACGCGCACCGCCATCATGCCGCCCACCAGCGAGAGCCCGGCCGAGCCCAGCGAAAGCAACAGCGCCGCGGCGGCGAGTCCGGTGACCGCCCCCAGATTCTCTGATGGGATGGCGTCGTCGATGAGCGCCCGGAACACCAACGGCGGGAGCACTGCGATCGCCGAAGAGAGCGCGACCACCGCAAGATAGAGATACACCTGGGTGTGATAGCGGTGGACGAATCTCCACACGCGCAGCAGCACCGCGCGGTCGAGCTTTGCGCCTTTGAGCTTTTCGAGGTCGCGTCCGTGATGCATCATCTTTGAACTCCCAATCGGTCACCTCGGGCCAACAAAGCAGGCGGGTGTGACATTCCGGCGGGGAGATCCGTGGTAGCGGGGGTCAGCCCCGGCTTGCCGTTAGATGCCGGTTGTGTGGCTGCAAGGGCGTGCCGTCGACGGCGCAGTGGTGGCGACGCGCCGGGGCCCGCTCGGGCAACACGTCATTGCGGATGGTGAACCAGGCAAGCACGCCTCCCGCGAAGGCAACCGCAGCAGAGAGAAGCATGGCGACGCGGAACCCTTGCGCAAACGCCAATGGGTTGGCATAGTCGGCGCCGCTTAGGCCTGCGGCCACGGGCAAGGCTGCGACGGCCACCAGGCCAGCCACCCGCGCCACCGCGTTGTTGATTCCCGATGCAACGCCTGCATGACGGTCATCCGTGGAAGCCAGCACCGTCGCAGTCAGGGGCGCTACTGTAAGGGAGAGACCGAGGCCGAAGACGACCACGCTGGGAAAGACTCCGGTGAGATAAGCGTTCCCGGCTGCCAGGTTGGAGGTGAGCACCAGGCCGGCAGCCATCACGATCGGACCCGCAGCCATGGGCAGGCGCGGCCCGATTCGCTGGGCAAGATCACCCGCGGGCGCCGAGAGCACGAGCAAAAGCAGCGTTATGGGGAGTCCGGCCATGCCCGCCCCCAGCGGCGAGTAGCCGAGCACCTGCTGAAGCTGGACCATCAACAGGAACGAGAAACTGCCGAACGCGCCGTAAACGACAAAAGTAACCAGGTTGGCGCTGGTGAATTGATGCGACGAGAAGATATCAAACGGGACCATGGGATGGCGGCCACGCATCTCGACCCAGGTGAAGACGACGAGTCCGGCCACTCCGGTTGCGGCGGCGAGCAGCACCTCAGGCGAGCCGAGGCCGCGGCCGGGGGCCTCGATCAGGGCGAAGGTGAGGCCGGCCAATCCGGCGCCGATCGCCAGGGCGCCCATGATGTCGGGACTGCGAGCGCTGGTCGGGTCGCGGCTTTCCGGCACATGGCGCAGCGAAACGAGGATCACAATCGCCGCAAGCGGCACGTTGAGCAAGAAGATGAAGCGCCACGACAGGGCATCGATGAGATAACCTCCGAGGAACGGACCAATCGCTGCGGAGACGCCCCCCAGACCGGACCACGCGCCCACCGCCCGGGCGCGATCCTCTGGGCGGAACGACGCTTGTAGGATCGCGAGGCTCGCCGGGGTCAGCAGGGCACCGCCCACTCCCTGGAGGATGCGCGCCGCTATCAACACTTCAACGTTTGCCGAAAGGCCGCACAGTATCGACGCCACGGCGAACCACACGACGCCCACGATGAACATGCGTCGGCGCCCGTAGCGGTCTCCCAAGGCGCCCCCGGTGAGGATCAGTGCGGACAGGGTCAGAAGGTAGCCGTTGAGTGTCCACTGGAGGTCCGACAGGCCCGCGTTGAGATCCTCTCCCAGCGCCGGCAACGCGACATTGATGACGGTCGCATCGAGGTAGGCGATCGAGGACCCGAGAACAGAGGCGAGTAGGACCCAGCGTCCCGCTGCAGAGTTGTATCGAACGAAGCTCTGGTCTTCGGCCAACCCATCTTGAGTTGCCGCTCGACCGGGTGAAGACACTTCGCTTTCTCCCGAGCGGCTTACTCGGCGTCGGGGACCGGCTCGGGCGGTGGGGGCCCGATGTAGCGGGCGCTCGGGCGGATCAGCCGGTTGTCGGCTGCCTGTTCGAGAATGTGCGCGCACCAGCCGATGGTCCGGCTCGATGCGAACGTCGGAGTGAACATGGTGCGCGGGATGCCGCACGAGTTCATGACCACTCCGGAGTAGAACTCGACGTTGGTGCGTAGCTTGCGCCCCGGCTTCATCTCTTCCAGAACTTCGACGACCGTGTCTTCGATCTTGCGCGCAAACTCGTATTGTTCTCCGCCCATTTCGGCGGCGACGTCCCGGAGCATCAGCGAGCGAGGGTCGTCGGTCTTGTAGACGCGGTGCCCGAAGCCCATGATCCGCCGTCCCTGCTCCACAGCGTTGCGGATCCACGGCTCTGCGTTGCGGGGCTCGCCTATTGCGTCGAGCATGTCGAGAGCTCGGCTGGGAGCGCCCCCATGGAGCGGGCCGGACAGAGCGCCGATTGCTCCGACCACGGCGGCGCCCAGGTCGGCGCCGGTCGAGGTTATGACCCGGGCGGTGAAGGTGGACGAGTTGAAACCATGATCGATGGTGGAGATGAGGTACTTCTCGACCGCTCGGGCGAACTTTGGATCGGGCTCCTCACCGGTGAGCATGTAGAGGTAGTTGGCGGCGTAGGGGAGCTCGGGGTGTGGCGGCACCGGCTCGTGGCCCTCGCTCAGGCGATAGAGCGAGGTAACCAGGGTGGGGACGAGCGCGCACGTGCGCATCGCCTCGGCGCGCAGATCGTCCGGCTCGAGGTCGAGCGACGGCTGGTAATCGAGTGCGTAGGTCGTAGCCGAGAGCGCGGTTCGGAGAGCGTCCAACGGAATGAAATGGTCGCCCGCCCGGGCGATCGCGGGGAGAAGGTCGGCAATCGCGTCCGGCAGAATGCGCAGCGGGGCGATCTCCTCGATCCACTCGTCGTGCTGGTCCGGGGAGGGGAGCTCGCCGTGAAAGAGCAGATACCAGGCATCCTCCAGGGTCCTTTTCACCGCGACATCGACGGCGGAGTACTGCCTGTAGTGATAGAAACCCTCTTCGCCGCGTACGTCGCCGATCTCTGTGGTTGCAACGACGACCCCTTCGAGGCCCTTGGGGGCGTCGTGCTCGGAGCCGTCGGAACCTGAGTTGCCGGATTGCTGGGTCTTGGTTTCTGGCATTGCGCTGAACCCTCCAAAGCTCGACCTTCAGGGAACCCGCCGTGCTGTCGGCGCCGTTGTCGACCCGGGCATCGTAAGTATGTCGCGGCCGAGGGCAACCGGGCCCCCAGGCCGGTCCTTTTC
>JALZIO010000327.1 GCA_030860245.1 Actinomycetota bacterium
ACGCTGCTCGTTGCGGGGCTCTTTCGTCCCGTTCGTGGCCGGATCCAGCATTTCATCGACCGGCGCTTCTATCGGCACAAGTACGATGCCGCCCAGACCCTCGAGAGCTTCTCGGCGCGCCTGAGGCAGGAAGTCGATCTCGGCCAGCTCAGCGCCGACCTGGTCGCTGTGGTCGGGGGAACGCTGCGGCCGGCTCACGTCACGTTGTGGGTACGGCCGCTTGATGCCTCATCTCGGAAAGACGCTCATTCGGTCCCTATGGGGAAGAAGCTGTAAGAGAAAAGAGGCTCTGCTGAGATAGCCGTAACGATCTCGGAACGATCGGTTGATAAGAAGGGGTTTGAGATGAACCCACTGTCCGCAGCAACCAAGCGAATCGGATTGCGCCGGGGGAGGCAGACCCGGGATGCGGGGGGCGCGAGCCTTCCAGATAAAGCTGTGGTCCCCGAGACCGGGGGAGCACAGCCGGTGGAGATCGCCCCCAACGATCCCGTCATCGCCTACTTCCAAAGCGCCTCCGGTGTGGTCGAGATCGATTCCCTGCAGCTCAGCTCTCCCGGGGCCGATGCTCTGCGGGCGGCCGGCGTCAAGATGGTCGTCCCACTCGTTGCCCAGGGCGAGCTCATAGGGCTCCTCAATCTGGGGGCGCGGCTCAGCGAACAGGACTATTCGGCAGACGACCGAAAGCTGCTGGCGAATCTTGCCGCTCAGGCGGCGCCTGCGGTTCGGGTCGGCCAACTGGTCAGGGACCAAGAAGTCGAGGCCCGTTCGAGGGAGCGTATCGAACAGGAGCTTCGGGTCGCCACGCTCATCCAGCAGCAGTTCCTCCCCAAGGAGCTCCCCGAGCTCGGAGGGTGGCACGTCGCCGCCCACTACCGACCGGCTCGTGAGGTTAGCGGTGACTTCTACGATTTCATCGAGCTGCCCGACGGGCGCGTCGGGATCGTTGCCGGCGATGTCACCGACAAAGGAGTACCGGCCGCTCTTGTGATGGCAACCACCCGCAGCATCCTGCGCGGCGAGGCGACCCATTACCTCTCACCCGGGCAGGTACTGGAGCGGGTCAACGACCTTCTGGTCCCCGATATCCCCGCGCAGATGTTCGTGACCTGCCTCTACGGCGTGCTCGATCCGTCGAGTGGGCGGCTCCAGTACGCGAACGCCGGCCACAACCTTCCCTATGTCTCCACCGAGGACGGAGGAGTTGTCGAGCTTCGGGCCAGGGGCATGCCACTCGGGCTTATGCCCGGGATGATCTACGAGGAGAAGGAAGCGACTCTGTTGCCGGGCCAGACGGTTCTTCTTCACAGCGATGGGCTCGCCGAGGCCCACAACGACGATCGCGAGATGTTCGGCTTCCCGCGAGTCATGACGCTGATGGAGAACACCACAGGAGGCGACGAGCTGATCGACGTTCTCCTCACAGAATTGGATAGGTTCCGCGGAACGGTCGCCGAACAGGAGGACGACATCACCCTGGTCGCCCTCCAGCGGTCTCTTGACGCCGGTTTGAGGACAGACGCGCGCGACGATCTAGAGCACTCGACGGAGGTCCGGGGTGAGCCCGTAGGAGCGAACGGCGATTACGACCCGGTCTCCAACGACGACGATTCCAGTCGTGTGCTGGACGAGTTCACACTCGCCAGCGAGGAAGGCAACGAGCGCCTCGTGATGCAAAGGGTGATGGAAGCCGTCGAGGAGCTGCAGCTTGCCGGCAAGCGCCTCGAACGCCTCAAGACGGCCGTTGCCGAAGCGACGATGAACGCCATCGAACATGGCAATCAGAACAATGCCGACCTGCCGGTGTCGGTGCGGGTTGTGGCGAGCGACACAGATGTGTCGGTGCAGATAACCGATCAGGGCGGGGATCAGCAGATGCCGGAGGCGGAGAATCCGGACATCGAAGCCAAGCTGGCTGGGCTGCAGACACCACGGGGGTGGGGGCTGTTTTTGATCAAGAACATGGTGGACGACATGCAGGTGACAACCGGCGACCGCCACCACACCCTAGAGCTCACCCTGCACCTGAAAGGAGACCCGGATGTCAATGAGTAGCTTCGAGGCCGATTGGAGGCAAAGCAACGGATCCGCAATCATCGACCTGAGCGGTGAGATCAACAGATCGTCAGAAGATGCCCTGAACGCGGCCTACTCCGAAGCTATCCAGGGGGGCGCCACCTCAGTCCTCCTCAACTTCGTGCAGGTCGACTACATCAACAGCACCGGTATTGCAGTGATCGTGGGGTTGTTGGCCCGGGCTCGCAAGGACTCACGCACTGTAATGGCATACGGGCTCAGCGAACACTACCGGGGGATCTTCGAGATCACGCGCTTGTCGGACTTCATGACGATATTCGATGCCGAAGAAGACGCCGTAGCGGAAGTACCCGCGAAGATTTGATGATAGAGGAGGGGAGTATGTCTCAATCGACTCTGACCATGGAAGTTCGCCGGCCCCATGACAAGGCCAGCATCATCGACATCAGCGGTGACGTTACGGCGGCCTCGGAGGACGAACTCATGGAGGCCTACAACAAAGCGAGCACGAACAAAATCCAGGCCATCATCCTCAATTTCGAAGGGCTCGAGTACATGAATAGTGGCGGGATCGGGCTCCTGGTTACGCTACTTGTACGTGCCAACCGTCAGCATCAGAAGATCCTCGCCTATGGCCTCAGCGACCACTACAGGCAGATTTTCGAGCTGACGCGACTGGATGACGCGATCTCGATCCACGACGGAGAGTCCGAAGCCCTCAGCGCAGCGGGCGCTTGAAAAAGGAGGATGGAACCATGACCAAGTCAGCGGGCGGGGGGGATGGGCTGGAGCCGCAGACGCTCCCTCAGGAATCGCTTCACGACGAAGCTGCACCCCAGGAAATCAGCCTCGAGCCGGAGGCTATCCCAGAAGAGGTGGAGGTGATTCCGGAAGAGGCCATCCACGAAGAGGTGAAACCGAAGGAGATCAGTGCTCGTGACGCCGCTAATTGGGCGAAGCAAGTGTCGACCTTGACGATGGCCGGGGCGCCCCCCGACGCGATCAACCGAAACGTCACAGGGCGCCGGGTTATGTCACCGATACAGGGCTTCGGCAAGATGTGGCAGAAGACCTACCGCGTGGCACTGGACGGCGATGTGGTGGGCCCCGAGCGGGCGATCTCGGAATGGAAGCAGAACTTCCCCGAGTTCTGGCCAGAGAACAACCGCTTCTTCGGGCCTCTGACCGGAATCGCACCGGGCGAGGTAGCGCTGCTGAACCTGACCATGCCGGGACGCCTAAAGCTCTCGACCGGAGTCCTGGTCCTGTATGCCGACGAAGAATCGTTCACGCTGATGACGCCGCAAGGCCACATGTTCGCAGGCTGGATCACCTTCAGTGCTTTTGCCAAGAACGACAAGACGGTGGCTCAGGCCCAGGTCCTCATGCGGGCCAACGATCCCATGTACGAGGTGGGGCTGGTCATGGGCGGACACAAGAAGGAAGACGTGTTCTGGGAGCACACTCTAAGGGCCCTCGCCACACACCTCGGCTGTGAGGCGGATGTCGAAACCCGGGTCGTCTGCGTCGACAACAAACGGCAATGGGCAAGGGCGGGAAACATCTGGCACAACTCGGCGATCCGTTCGGGCGCATACGCGATGGGGGCACCGGCGCGCGCCATGGCAAAACCCTTCCGCCGCGGCTGAACCGTCGTCGCGTCCCTTCCTTCCGGCACGCAGGCTTTAAGTGCCGTTTCAGGAGGGGATGCTCCGAAACCTCGTGACAAGGCCCAGGGAGCGCGACCACTAACCAGGGTTGATGCCGGTAGGGTCGCCTGAGAATGGCTGAGAGACATGATGCAATCGTGGTGGGCGCGGGGCCCAACGGGCTGTGTGCCGCAATCACACTCGCGCAGGCAGGCCTGTCGGTAAGGGTTCTGGAGGCCGAGAGCTCACTGGGTGGAGGGGCTCGTTCCGGGGCCCTCACCCTTCCCGGTTTCAATCACGACCTCGGCTCCACCGTGCAGGCCCTCGGCTTGGCGTCCCCTTTTCTCAGGACGCTTCCGCTCGAACAGCTCGGGGTCGTCTGGTGCCAGCCGGATGCGCCGCTCGCCCATCCCCTCGACGACGGCAGTGCGGCTCTTCTGGAGCGTTCCGTGGACGCGACGGCGGAGGCGCTCGGCCGCGACGCCGGCGCCTATCGACGATTGATGGCGCCCCTCGTCAGCGCGGCGGACCGGCTGGCCGTGGAGTTGCTGGGCCCAATTGGACCGGCGCGCCCTCCTCGCCACCCGCTGCTGTTGGCCCGGTTCGGTCTGAGCGGCTTTCGCTCCGCCACCGGCTTGGCGCATTCCCGCTTCGAGGGTGAACGCGCACGGGCCCTGTTCGCCGGGATGGCCTCTCATTCGTTCCTGTCACTCGAAAACTTGGCTTCGGCGGCTTTCGGCTTAATCCTCGGGGTTTTCGGCCATGCTGTGGGCTGGCCGGTGGTGCAGGGAGGGTCGCAGAAGCTGGCAGATGCCCTTGCGGCGCACCTGCGCTCGTTGGGGGGTGACGTTGTCACGGATCATCGGGTTGCGGGCTTCGGGGATCTTCCCCCGGCGCGCGCCTATCTGTTCGACGTCACGTCCCGTCAGCTGGTGGCCATCGCCGGCGACCGGCTGCCCTCACGCTACAGCCGTAAGCTGATGCGTTCTCGTTACGGACCCGGCATCTTCAAGCTGGACTGGGCCCTTGATGGTCCGGTCCCGTGGAAGGTCGAAGAATGCCGACGAGGGGGGACGGTGCACCTCGGGGGAGGCATAGACGAGATAGCTGCATCCGAGCGCGAGGTTGCCCACGGAGCTCATCCGGAGCGGCCCTATGTCCTCGTCGTGCAGCCGAGCCTGTGGGACCCGACACGCGCTCCGGCGGGCAAGCACACATTATGGGCCTACTGTCACGTTCCCAACGGCTCGACCGTCGACATGACCGCGCGCATCGAGGATCAGATCGAACGCTTCGCCCCCGGGTTTCGGGACCGGGTCCTGGCGCGCGTAGCAGCCGGCCCCGCCGAGTTGGAGCGTCAGAACGCCAATCTCGTCGGAGGCGACATCAACGGTGGACTGCAGGATCTGCGGCAGTTGTTCACCCGTCCCGTCATAAAGTTCGACCCCTACTCCGCGCCGGCCGAGGGCATCTATATCTGCTCATCATCGACTCCGCCGGGCGGAGGCGTGCACGGGATGTGCGGGCACTTCGCCGCCAAATCGGCGCTCCGGCGCAGTTTCAGATAGGCCAGTCGGCGTCACCGTAGAAGCCCGCGGCGCCTGAGACACCTTCTCTGATGCGGTCGATCTCATCGGCGGTCAGCCGCTGACGCCATGTAGACGCCGCACCACGACTGTTGCGTTTGACCGATCCATGGCGCCAGGCGGCCGGCTCGGTCGGATTCGATGCCCCCGAGTAGCGCGCCACACCCCGTTCGACCTCTGTACTCCAGGTCAGTGCCAGGCCCTCGTACAGGTCACGGAAGCCGTCGACCGGTGATTGGGCCAGGTCCTCGTGCCTGACGAACGTCCATGAAGGGTAGGCGTCGCGGTAACGACCTATGACCGACAGCATGATCTGGTACATGAGGATTGCCTGGTCGATGATGTCGACGTCATTTGTCGAGTACTCGCGCATGCGCTCTTCGTAAGGGTGGAGCCAGTCGCGCAGCAGCAGATCTTGGGCAAGCCAACCCTTGAATTTGAACTGCCAGTTGAGCCGTTTGATGCTTCCTGCGAACGCGGCGGGGTGACGGATCAGGACGACCACACGCGTGCCGAAGCGATGAGCCAGCCACTCGGCCGAGAACAACGCCATCGGATCCTTGAGCAGTGGACGCAAATGGCGGAAGCGGCTCAGGTACGCGCCGGGATACTCGCGCGCGAGGGTGCCCACGCGCTTGAACGTGCGCGGATCGCGGAGGTTGGCCAGCAGCGGGTAGCGGAATGCGAGCACGTTCTCCAGGATCGGCTCGAACTCACCTTCGTTTTCAGGGCATACGTATTGGAACCAGAAGGGAATGCGGCCGCCGCTCCAGCTCGGGCGCCGGGCGGGATTGAACGGCTCGTGGATGTAACCGGCTTCGCCCGACAGACAGAGCATGCGGCCGGCCCAGGTGGTGCCGGATCGGTGGAGCCCCGTGACCAGAAGGGGATCGCTCATTGCGGCGGCGCACCGGACGCCGATGCGAGCCTCCCGCCGAGCAGGGACTTGACGTATTCGAGCTCTTCGACTCGAAACAGAGCGCCGAGGACGAAGTAGGCCGCGACCCCTACGGCCACGGGAACCCCCACGGACAGCATCTCGATTATGATGCCGCCCCCGGGCCACAGGACCACGATCCCCCGGTAGCACAGCCATACCAGCACTCCCATTCCACCCGCTGCGGCGGCTATTCGGCCGACGCTGTTGCGCATCTGACCGGCTTCGAAGGCGCCCACCCTCGACGCCAGCAGACGTGCCAGTAAGAACACCCCAAAGCTGTAGGCGATTGCCTGACCGGCGGCGAGTCCCCTGACCTCGAGCCATGCGAACATGGGAACGTTGATCGCGGTGTTCAACGTCACGACCACACAGTTGACCAGAAACGGCGTTTTGGTGTCCTGCATCGCGTAGAAGGCTCGCGTCAACAGTTGAAAGATGGAGAACTGCAAGAGCCCAAGGACCATAAACTGCAGAACACCGGCGACGAGATCGGTGGAGGAAGCGGTCATGATGCCGTGTTGCAGCAGCAGCCGCACTATCGGCTTACCGAGCACGACATAGCCGATTGCGGACGGTAGCATGAGGAACGCCGTTGCGCGCAGCCCCAGCGAAAGACGCTCACGGTACTCGGGCCACTGGGAATGGAGTGCATATTCGCTCAAAGATGGCATCAGCGCAGTGTTCAGCGACCAAACGAACAGTCCGATGGGCATCAAGAAGAAGGTAGAGGCCGAGATGTAGGCCGAGAAGCCTCCTCGTTGACCGTTGGCCAGCCATTGAATGAATATGTAAGCGAGCTGATTGGCGGCCACCGAGCCGACCACGAACACGGACAGGCGCGCCATCCTCTTGGCAGCGGGATGCTGGACCTTGAGCGTCAGACGATAGCGGCCAAGCCGTCGCAGGTAGGGGAGGAGGGCCAGTCCCATGGGCGCAACGCTCAACGTCGTGCCGAGGCCCATCAAGAGCAGCTGCGGCGTTGTAACTGTCTCGAGCGTCACAATCCCGTAGAACGCTCCGAAGATCACAAACGCTGCAATGACGACGAAGTTGTTGATGATTGGCGTGTACATCGGAGGGCCAAAGCGTCTGTGCGCGGTGAGGATCCCCGAGACTATGAAATAGAGGCCATAGAGCACGATCTGGGGAATGAACAATCGCAGCAGAAAGGTGATCGCCTCCTGTTGGGATTGCGCCTGGGCGCCCGGCAGGCGAGAGGCGTAGAAGCGGGCAATCCACGGCGCGCCGATCATCCCGAGGATCGCTATGGCCGAAAGGATCAAGAGTGAAAGGTTGAGGATTCCACTCATCACCTGCCAGGCGCGTTCGCGGTCTTCTTTCTGCAGCAGCTCGACGAACATCGGGATGAAGGCGGATGAGACCACGCCTCCGAGAACGAGCTCGTAGATGACATTGGGGGCGGTGTTCGCAAGGTTGTAGGTGTCCGCGATCCGACTCTCGGCAACTCCCAACGTGGCAGCGATCACGGCCAGACGGACGATTCCCGTAAGCCGTGAGATCACGGTGCCGCCCGTCATGATCGCCGTGGATCGAGCCAGCGACCTCGATGGACTGTGGCTCTGTCTGTCCGCAGGGCTTGAGGCGTCCGCCAAGTCAGCCGGCCGGATCGGACGGCGCTTGCTCTGCCGCAACGGCGGACGCAGATGCCGGCGACGCGGTGCCCCAAAGGAGCCGTAGCAGAGCTAGGGCTCGGCGCTGGTTCCTCTCATGATTGCAGCAACTGCGCTCCCGTCTCACCTGGCAAGTGTTGACCCAGACGGGGGCCTTTGCAAGCCTTCTCCGAGACTGCTCCTCTCCGCAATGGGAAAGCCAAAGGCAAAGTCATCTCCGATTGGATTGGGCTTCTTGCGGGGGTGTGGTTCGAGAATGCCGTGCAAAGACATCGTTAGCGCCCGGCTTGTGTCTAGGCTGATGTGTCAGGGCCTCGCCGCCATCTTAGTGAGACTGCGCAGCGGGATGAAAGTCAAGTCATTAATGGAGGTTTCAGTATGTCCGGCAGGAAGAGAACGGCCGCGATTGGGGGTGGGGTGTTGGTCCTTGCTCTAGTTGCTTTTTTTCTCACCGGCGACCGGTCCGCGGGGGACTCTGCCTTTCCCAATATCCCCGGTTTCAGCCAGCCACCCATCTGTCCGTTGAGCGGGGCCATCCCGAAAGGTTCGGCCGCCGATCGGCCGGCGGTGGCGGTCAAGGTCGAAAACAACCCCGTCGCGTGGCCTCTGTCCGGACTCGAGGAGGCCGAGGTCGTCTACGAAGAGCTGGTCGAGGGCGGCATCACACGCTTCATTGCCATCTATCACTGCGCCGACGCGCCCAAGGTGGGGCCAATCCGCAGCGCCCGGGAGGTCGATCCGGCGATCATGAGTCCCATAACCAAGGTCCTCGCGGGCGCAGGCGCGAACTCCATCGTCCAGAAGGCGCTCGACAAAGCAGACATCGTGGTAATCGACGAAGAATCGGCCGGGAGCGCCATGGAACGTGTCGAACGTCCCGGGATCACGTCGGAGCACACCCTCTACGGCGACACCGCGGCGCTGCGCAAGATCGGCGCGAAGAAGTTCGATACGCCTCCGCCGCGGGAATTGTTCGATTTCGGCGACCTCCAGGACGGGGCTACAAAGGCGTCCCACATAGAGATCGATTTCAGCGGCGCAACCACCGTCGAATACAACTGGACGGATGGCAAGTGGGCGCGTTCGGAAGACCAAGCCATCTTCGAGGCCGAGACGGGCGATCAGATCGCGGTGGACAACATCCTGATCGAGGAGCACAAGGTCAACGAGTCGGACAAGATCGTCGACGTTGCGGGCAACCCCTCGATCGAGATCGAAGACGTCACCGGCTCGGGGCGCGCCGTCTTGTTCAGAGACGGGCAGGCCCTGGTGGGCCGCTGGGAGCGCAGAGAGCTTTCGGAACCGGTCCGTTTCCTCACCAAAGCGGGCGACGCGATGGTCTTGAAGGAGGGAACGACCTGGATCGAGCTCGTTCCCAGCGACGAAGGTCAGATCAAGGGCTCGTTCTCGTTCGGCAAATAGCCGGCGCGCTGTCCCCTCCGGTCCCGACCCTTGGGGCGCTGGTAGGATAGGGGATTCTCCCGCCGCGGCCGTGGCCGTCTGCCGGTGTAAATCCCAGAGGGGCGGGTCCCGGTCGTTTCGCCGGCGAACGCCTACAAGAGGAGCCGCAACCATGGCTGACAGTCTGAAGGACACGGGTGGCCTGAGGGTCAAGCGAGGGCTCGCCGACATGCTCAAAGGTGGCGTCATCATGGACGTGACCACCGTCGATCAGGCGAAGATCGCGGAGGAAGCGGGCGCCGTTGCCGTCATGGCCCTCGAGCGCGTGCCCGCCGATATCCGCGCCGAGGGCGGCGTTGCGCGCATGGCCGATCCCGAAAGGATGGCCGGGATCATGGAGGCGGTCTCGATCCCCGTGATGGCCAAGTGTCGAATCGGTCATTTCGTCGAGGCCCAGGTGCTCCAGTCGCTCGGCGTCGACTACATCGACGAGTCCGAGGTGCTAACGCCTGCGGACGAAGCTCACCACGTCGACAAGTGGGATTTCACCGTCCCCTTCGTCTGCGGTGCAACCAATCTCGGAGAGGCGCTTCGCCGGATCGGCGAGGGCGCCGCGATGGTTCGCTCCAAGGGTGAAGCGGGGACGGGCAACGTCGTCGAGGCGGTGCGCCACATGCGCTCAATAAGCTCCTCGATCCGGCGGCTTCGCTCCGCCGGGCCCGAAGAGCTGATGGGCGAGGCCAAGGAGCTGGGCGCCCCCTACGAACTGGTGCGCGAGGTGGCGCAGACGGGTTCGCTGCCCGTGGTGCTTTTCACCGCCGGCGGCGTCGCTACCCC
>JALZIO010000224.1 GCA_030860245.1 Actinomycetota bacterium
ATGTGCTGCTGAACTTCGGCGGTAAGCTTGACCGGAACGGGACGGCTCGCGTCGGAGATCTCCAGGGCGTTGTAGATCTCGGGCAGGTGCTCGGGCTCGAATTCGACGTCGAGCACCGGACCGATGACTTGGACGACCCGCCCGATGTTCCGCTGGGTCGCCGGGCCCTTAGTGACCTTTTCGGTTGCGATTGCGGTTGCCATTCGTCTCTCTTCCTGAAATCGGGCGGGCACGGGGAGCAGCCCGCCCTTACGAAAGCTCTCGTGATGGAACGATGTGAGCTTGGTGGGGCAGCCCCTGTGCCTGCCCGGTCCATCTATAAGCTACCCCTGTAGCGCCGCGGCGCCGCCCACTATCTCGGCGATCTCCTGGGTGATCTGCGCCTGACGCTGGCGATTGTAGGTCCGCTTCAGCAGCTCGAGGATGTCGCCGGCATTGTCCGTGGCGTTCTTCATGGCCGTGCGCCGAGCCCCGTGCTCCGCCGCCGCGGTTTCGACCATCCCCCGGTACACGGCGTTGCGAACGTAGAGCGGCAACAGCCGCTCCAGGATCGCCTCGGCATTGGGGGCAAGAATGTAGTTACGAGACACGCCCTTACCTTCGGCTGGGGTCTCTACCGGGAGGATTCGGATCGTGGCCGGCGGAGTCTGGAGCGCGCTGATGAATCGCGCCTGAATGAGATCCACACTCGCAAGCCGACCCGCGGCAAAGGCTTCGATCAGCGGCTCGACGATCTCACCTGCATGCTCCGCTGTGGGACGGTCTCCTATGTCGGTGCGCTCGAGGGCGAGCTTGCGGCCCAGATATTTGAAGAAGCCGATGCCCTTCTTGCCTACACCAAGCAGCTCGACCGCGTAGCCCTGCTGCTCCAGGGACTCGACCCGCCGGCGGGCCTCCTTGATCAGATTGGAGTTGAAGCCGCCGGCCAGGCCGCGGTTCGACGTCAAGAGAATCACCGCCGCACCGGTAGGTCCTCCTTTTGCCGGCGGTGGTGGCTGACGCAGCAGGGGAAAGCGATCGGCGAGGTCGGGGGTGAACAGATCCGCGATCACCTGCCTGAGCGCCTCGGCGTAGGGCCGGGCTGCGATGACCCGATCCTGCGCCCGCTTGAGCTTTGACGTGGCCACCAGCTCCATCGTCTTGGTGATCTTCCGTGTGTTCTGGACCGATCGTATACGGCCTTTAAGCTGGCGGCTCTTAGCCATTATTCGGAAACGAACAGCTTCTGGAAGGCATCAATGGCACCGGTGAGGCGCCGGGTTATTCCGTCATCCAGCGCCTTCTTGGTCCGAATATCCTTCAAGACATCGCCGTGCGAGGACTCGAGATAGCCTAGAAAGTCATGCTCCCACTTCCGGATGTGCTTCACCTCGACACCGTCCAGATAACCGTTTGTCACCGCGTAGATAATCACCACCTGCTTCTCTACCGGAACCGGGCGGTACTGTGGTTGCTTGAGCACTTCCACCAGACGCGCCCCCCGGGAGAGCTGCTTCTGCGTCGCTGGGTCAAGGTCGGAGCCGAACTGCGCAAAGGCCTCCAGCTCGCGGTACTGCGCCAGGCTCAGCCTCAGAGGGCCGGCCACCTGTTTCATGGCCTTGATCTGTGCATTCCCACCCACTCGGCTGACGCTGATGCCCGCGTCTACCGCGGGGCGAACGTTGGCGAAGAAGAGGTCTGTCGTCAGAAAGATCTGCCCGTCGGTGATCGAGATAACATTGGTGGGGATGTAGGCCGACACATCTCCCGCCTGGGTCTCGATGATGGGTAGCGCGGTCAAGGACCCACCCGGCTTCTTGATTCGAGGGTCGTACTTCACCGCCTCGGCGTCTTCGTTGATCTTGGCCGCCCGCTCCAGGAGACGACTGTGCAGATAGAAGACGTCGCCAGGGTACGCCTCACGACCCGGGGGGCGCCGAAGAATAAGAGAAAGCTGGCGATACGCCGCCGCTTGCTTCGAGAGGTCATCGTAGACGCAGAGAGTGGGTTTACCCTCTTCGTACATGAAGTATTCGGCAATGGCGCAGCCGGAATATGGCGCGATGAACTGGAGCGGCGCAGGCTCGGACGCGGATGCGACCACGACGATGCTGTATTCCATGGCTCCGGCGTCCTTCAGCTTGTCGACCACGGTGGCGACGGTCGAGCGCTTCTGTCCGATGGCCACGTACACGCAAACGACGCCGGTACCCTTCTGATTAATGATGGTATCGACCGCGATCGCGGTCTTTCCGGTTCCCCGGTCTCCGATGATCAGCTCGCGCTGACCCCGGCCGATGGGGATCATGGCATCGATGGCCTTAATGCCGGTCTGAAGCGGCTCCTTCACCGGCTGACGCACGATGATGCCTGGCGCCACCATCTCGACCGGCCGGCTGCCGCTCGCCTGAATTGGACCACGGCCGTCCACTGGACGCCCCAATGCATCCACCACCCGGCCGAGCATTGCGGGGCCCACCGGCACCTCGAGCAATCGGCCCGTGCGGCGAACTTCATCGCCCTCTTTGAGCTTGAGGTAGTCGCCCATAATAGCGGCGCCGACGTTGTCCTCCTCGAGGTTGAGCGCGAGCCCCGTCACCGTCTCGCCGGTGTCATGCGCGGTGAACTCGAGCATCTCGCTGGCAATCGCGGATTTGAGGCCGTAAATCCGCGCCACCCCGTCCCGAACCTCGAGTAGAGTACCTACTTCGCTGACGTCCTCGGTGGCAAGATCCGCCGACGCGATCTCGCGCAGCAGAATCTCCTTCAACTCGCCGGGACGGAGAATGGATT
>JALZIO010000227.1 GCA_030860245.1 Actinomycetota bacterium
GCCTCCAACGAGGTGACGCGAGCCGGCCGTCGGGAAACAACAAGATGAGGAAGGTCCCCATCAGCCCGATGAAGGGCACCCAAGTCGGCGCACCCAACGCGAGCGCGAGATCGGGCCTCGGCAGCGATCCCGGACGGATGGCCAATGAATACTCGGCGTAGATGTAGAGGATGTCCGAGATGGCCTCCTCCACACCGACCGCAAGCATGATCCAGCCGATCGCGTTACCCGGCTGCCGCGAGGCGATCAGGGCTCCGACGATCGGGAAGGAGAGGATCATGACGGCGGTCGGGTCCGCGCCCACGCCGGCCTCCACTGAGACGGCTTGACTCCCCAGGACCACCAAAGTGATGCAGGCGAACGCCACCCACACCAGGCGTGAGGCCGTGCGCTCCCTCATCTCGGCTTCTGGCCGTCGGCTCTTGGACTCATGGATGCCGATTCTGACGCCCCGCCGTCTAGTTAACGTTACGAAACCGACTCCGGTGGGGCCCAACGAGGAACTCCGGCGGTTCTTGAGGAACCAGTCAGTCGGTCTCTCCGCCATCGGCGTCGTCGGTCGGGCCGTCGTCGTCGGTCTCGCTCCCGCTCACTTCGAAGTTGCCGTCGAGCTGCACTTCGACCTGACTTCCGTCGTCGAGACGAACCTCGACCTCGTAGGAGGCGCCTTCCGCTTCCGTCTCGGTCACCGTGCCTTCGCCGACATGTTCGAGAGCGGCGGCCGTCGCCCGGTCGAAGTCATTGCCCCGGAGGGGCTTGTCATCGTCCCCACCGCCGGCCACCCCCACTCCCGTGCCGATCCCGATCACGGCGACCGTTGCAGCAGCTCCCACCACCAGCTTGATCCTTTTGTCCACTCTCTCTACCTTTCCACGTAGCCTGCGGGACCAGCCAGAGCCGGATCCCTTTTGCACACAATGCGCCGTCGAGGCTGAGGCTGCGCTGAAGGAGCTCGAGAGAAGAGGTTCACCCGGCCGCTGCTGGGAAGCGCACCTCGAAGCGAGCGCCGCCCAGGGGGCTGTCCAGAACGGAGACCGTCGCTCCGTGAGCGCCGGCCACCTCTGCGACGATGGCGAGCCCAAGCCCGCTGCCCCCAGAGTCCCTGTCGCGTGCATCGTCGAGCCGTACGAACCTCTCCAGGATGCGGTGTCGATCGGACGGAGGGACTCCGCCGCCGTCGTCGTCGACGGCAAACACCACTTTCCCCTCCCGTTCCCCCAGGGATAAGGCGACTGCGCCGAGACAGTGACGAGCGGCGTTGTCGATGAGATTGTGGACGAGCCTGTAAAGCTGCCCCCCGTCCCCGGACACGCGGCCGGCGGACACGCCTCCGGTGTCGACGCGCCGGTCCGTGGTGGTTCGCAGCCGCCCGGCCTCGGCCAACACAAGGTCATCCAGGTCGACGGGCTCCCTCCGCAGGCGCAGGGTGCCTTCGTCGATCTTGGCCAGGAGAAGAAGATCCTCCACGAGATTCTGCAGGCGGATGTCCTCTTGTAAGACGACGCCGGCGAGTTCCGCGATCGTGATCCCGTCGGGATGGGCCAGCGCCACCTCGGCCTGTTGCCGGATCGTGGTCACCGGAGAGCGCAGCTCATGAGAGGCGTCGGAGACGAAGCGGCGCTGGCGCTCCTGACCCTGCTCCAAGCGCGCCAGCATCTGGTTCATCGTCGTTCCCAGGCGCGCTATCTCGTCGGTGCCGGACGAGGTGGGCACTCGCCGGTCGAGGTCACTGGTGGAGATCGCATTGACCTGGGTCCGCATCGCCTCGACCGGTGCCAGAGCCCGGCCGACCACATGCCAAGTCACTGCCCCCACCACCAGTAACAGAAGAGGCACACCAGAGCCAAGAAGGGCGGTCACCGCCTGGGTGGATTCGGTCACGGTCTCCAGAGTCCTTCCCGAGACGACTGTCAGCGAGCCCCGAGAGGTCGAGGCCGATCTGGCCACAGCGAGCCAGGGACCGTCTTCGAGGGGGCGGTCCGCATTGGTCACATTCGCGATCCGCCTCGTCTCACCCGGGGCGAGCTCCACGATCGCAGAAGTTCCCGTCAGGTTGGCACTGGAGGCAACGACGCGTCCCGTGGCGTCGAGGACCTGCACGAATTCCTCCTCGCCGTCGCCGATCGGGATGGCGCCGTCGGCCGGCCCCGACGCGAGCCCCGTGACGGCTGCCTCGGCTTGCAGTGCCGCTGCCGCACCCACGTCGGCGGTGAGCGAGCGTCTCAGAAGCACGACCATCGCAACCGCGGCTACCAGAAGGGCGACACCGACAACTATTGTTGCTGCGGCCGTTGTGCGGACGCGAACTGTGCCCCAGCCATCACGAAGCTTCGTGAGCAGGTGCGGCGCGCCTTCAGCCACCGTCGATCGCCAGACGGTAGCCCGCCCCTCTCAGAGTCTGGATCGCGTCGCGACCGAAGGGGCGGTCGAGCTTGTTGCGGAGATGCCGCACGTAGACATCGACGATGTTGTGATCACCCTCGAAGTTGTAGTCCCAGACATGGTCGAGGATCTCGCGTTTGGACACGACCTCTCCCTTACGCCGCAACAGGAACTCGAGAAGACCCATCTCTCTGGCGGTCAGGTCCACCTTCGCGCCGCCCCTCGTGGCGCACCTGGCGGCCGGATCGAAGCGCAGATCCCCCGCCTCGAGCACAACCGGCCGCTCGTGTGCGCCGCGTCTGATCAGTGCCCGCAGCCGAGCCACCAGCACGACGTAAGAGAAGGGCTTCGTCAGGTAGTCGTCCGCGCCGGTGTCAAGCGCCTCCGCCTCATCGAGATCGCCCTCTTTGGCGGTCAGCATCAGGATCGGCTTCCAGATTCCCTCTTCACGGAGCGTGGCGCATACCTTGAAGCCGTTCATGCCGGGCAGCATGATGTCGAGCACGATGGCGTCGTAGGGGTGTTCGCGCGCCATCCACAGACCATCGGTGCCGGTCAGTGCGATATCGGTCGCGAAGCCTTCTGCCTGCAGCCCTTTCTTGAGCCCGGCAGCAAGCCGTTTCTCGTCCTCTACGACCAGAACTCGCACACGTCAACCTCACGGAGGAGATCGGGAAATCGAACCCTGCCCTTCCATCCTCCCGCAGTTCGGCTGAATGTCGGCTGAACCGAGCCTGATCGCCGGGCTGAATCTTGTTGCACTCGAAGCCTCACCCACGAGCGCTGTGGCCTACTCGGTTCCAGATCGCTTCGATGCTGGCGACGTCTCCGGCGACATCGCCCCGGTTATCGGCCGCGCCATCCACGAGAAGTTGGCGGGCCCAGAGATCGAGGCGGTCGAAGTCAACCGTGGTAACCGGCCGGTAGCGCAACAACAGGTCGAGGCTGGCTCCGGCAACGTTGATGGCCGCTTGTCGCGCCTGTGCGGGCTTCTTTGCGTCGACGGCAGCGGCGAGCCTGTCAAGAGCGTCCGTCATCTGCTTCTTCAGAAGCGTGGGGATGTCGCCGGCCCGGTCCTCCTCCCAGGCGGCGGCCATGGTCTCGAGCGTGGCGGAGATCCGTCCCCAGTTCTTCGAGGGCGTAGCGTCGAAGATCTTCGTTGCGCCACGTGACAGGACTCTCAGCCCGGCCGTCGAGGAACCACGTAGTGCGTCTATGGGCACCGCGAGGGCGACGGTCACCTCTTCCTCCTCGGCACGGTGCAGGGCTCGGAATTCGCCGTACCCGGGGGCAAAGAACTTGGCCTCGGTGGAACCGTCCTGGAGGCGTTCCTGGACGCGTATCGCTCCTTCGACCGGCCCGCGGGGGCCGTCTACGGTCAGGTTGACCGCCTTGACGGTGACCTCCTCGAATACAAGACCGGGAATGTTCTCGGGTCGGTAGACGTCCCCAACCTTGGGGTCTGCGGGCATGATCATCCCGGGCGGACCGTCCCTGCCTGCAAGCCAGGAGCCTTCGTGGTCGGCAATGAAGCCGTCATCGTAATTATCGACTTTCTCACCGAAGTACCAGACCGACCCGTCAACAGCCTGAGCGAAGTAGTCAACGGCGACCTCCAGGATGCGCCCGTTCTGGTACGCGACGAATTGGGACATAAGAGTCTCGACTTTCTGGCCTCTCCACTCGATCGTCCTGGACTTGGGCAGCAGCGTGATCTCATGGCGCAGCGATCCATCTTTGTCGGCACCGAGTTGTAGTACCTGGGCCAGGGCGCTGATGGGGAACAGCGGATTGGTGATCGACGTGGGGTCGGAAAAGGTGGGCGTGGCGAGGTCGACACGCCCCTTCGCAACTGCGGAACCTAACGCAGCCGTTTCCGATGCCGAAGCGAAGCTGCTCGGCGCCGCGACACCTGCGCCATCTTGGGCCAAGCCACCGGTGAGGACCATAAGTACAAGACCTGTCCCGATCAGTGTCTTTGTCCGGCGACGCATCGCGTCGGAGGGGCGGTCATGTTGACTGACCTCTTGTCGCTTGTTCATCTCTGTACCTCCACAAGGTCTGCCGGTTCCCGGACATTGCGAGAGCCCCGTGGCTCCCGACTGCGCCCAACGTGCTCCGCCGGGGCTGAGCTCTCGCTGAATGCCGCTGAGATGCCGACGTCCCTCTCGACGAGGCATACTCACGGACGATGATGTTCCAGGCCTGTCTCAACGGCTCTCGCACGATCGAGGAACACCCAAACGTCCCTCGTGCACCTGCCGAACTCGCAGAGCAGGGTCGGGCCTCGGTAGAGGCAGGTGCTCAGGTCCTACATCTACATGCATACGACGAGGCCGGTTCAGAGACTTTCGCCCCGGAGCCCTGTGCGGAGGCGCTGCGAGCGGTCCGGGCCGCGTGTCCCGGAATCCCGATCTCGTTGAGCACCTCAGCGGACATCGAGCCACACCCGGGCCGTTTGGAGTCCATCGCGCAGTGGATCGAGCTACCGGACCTGGTTACCGCCAATCAGGGAGAAGAGGGGATCGCCGAGTTGTGCGACCTCCTCATCGCGCGAGGGGTCGGGATCGAGGCCGGGCTGCTGCGCCTCGATGACGCGCATCGATTTGTGAAGTCCGGGCTCCCGGACAGTTGTGCTCGCGTTCTGCTCGAACCTTTGGATGCGGACCCTGCCAGTGCCGTTGCTCACGCGGCAGCGATGGAACAGCTGCTGTTGGATTCCGGGGTGGCCCTCGAACAAGTTCATCACGGCGATGGGGTCGCCACGTGGCACGTCATGGCGCGAGCCGTAAAGCGAGGACATGGAATCCGCGCGGGGCTCGAGGACACAACGGAACTGCCCGACGGGGAGTTAGCCCCGGACAATGCAACCCTTGTGAGGTTGGGTGCCCGGATGCTGGCCGGCGAATCCTGATGTAGGTCACGCCGGATTCGCTCGAGATTCGCACGCAAAATAGCGGGGCACTGTTCGGCCCCGCTATCTGCGCCCTCCCTGCTCGTGGTTAGGCGGCGTGCGCCTGATGGTTGCCGCGGTCCAAAACACCCGCGGCTCGGAACACCCGTTCGCCTGCCGAATCGTAGATCGCGAAACGAAGGCGGTCACCGGTGCCCGGCTCACCTTGATCGGTAATGAAGAACTTGATCGTGTAGCCATCGACGTTGTTCAACGAACCCGTCCCGGCACCACGCATCGTGTCAAACCCAGCCTCAGGCATCTCTTCCTCGTAACCGTCCGCATCGCGGCAAGCTGCGAACGTGAGATTGGTCATGTGAAAGTTGTTTCCGCCGTCCCAGTTGATCTCGAGGTTGTTCGGCCCATCGGTGGCGCCGCCACCGTGTGGAGAGCAATGAAGCTCGAAGCCATGCGTGACCCTCAAGCCGTTCGGCTTGATGATGCTTCCGCCCCCGGTCATGCGACCCGGCAACCAGGCAAGTGCAGGTGCGGCTATGGCCACTGCCATTACCGCTCCGGTGATCAGTACACCCAATTTCTTGACTTGCGACTTTCTCATATGCTGCCTCCCGGTCAGAGGATCGCCCATGCGACCCCGCCCTCCCGGCAGCTTACCTGATTTTTCCAGTTAGTCGCTATCGACAGGATAGCGGGGGGACTTTAGCGCGATGAGAATATTTGGCAATGTGACCTAGGTGACAACCACGGCCCGCCCCGAGGCGCTTGAGCCGAGATCTAGGTCGCGACCAACTCGTTGATCCGCAACTCCAGCTTCGGGTCCAGAGATCCATTCCGTCGCAGATCTTTCAAGAGCGCTGAGATCCCGACCTCCAGGGCGCGGGACAGTTCGTCTCGATCGAGGGATCGAACGAGCGCCGGTTCGAATAAGTCGAGTACATCCCGCGACAGATTTTCGAGACCCTTACCGTACAGAGACGGGAGGTCGCGGTAGGCGCAGGCGAGGCTCATCGCGTAGTTACGGAAGCCCGTGGCATAGTACTCAGCCTCCCAGAGTCGGTCCCTCTCGATGTTGACTCGAGCATGCCGCGCGTAGAGAAGAGCCCACCCCAAAAAGTCGTTTGGGGGAGCGGATGACTTGACCGTCTGATCAGCCTCGCCGAAAAGGAGCTTGAACCTTTCGCTCATCGCCCGAAACTCGGAAGCCGGAGTCATAGAGACATCTAGCTGCAGGCACTTCGGCAAGAGAAAGACCCGGTAGAGGATGGGGTCGACCGGCAGGTCTATGAGGTGGAGGGCTTCGAATCTCTCGGCCAGGTCCGCCGTCCACTCATCCAAGATCTCAGTGATGGGCGCGTCTTCGGCCACCGCAAAGGTGAGGTCGACGTCCGACCACTGGTCTCCGCCGTCACCCGCCAAAGACCCCACCAGGGCTGCCGTGACAATCCGAGCGTCACGGCGCGCTAGCTGGATGACGTGTAGCCGGACACGGTCGCGCTCTTCCAGAGTGAACATCGATCGAATCCTCCCAGGCTTTTGGCCGGCGGAGAAGTCGTCTAGACGGTCAGTTTCCCCCTAGATGGCGTTCTCAAGCCAGCCAGCGACGCCGCTCCCAATGACCGTTACCGCGATCGCCGCGAGGATCAAACCCATGACACGTGACCTGCTGCGCAGGGCGGGCCTCAGGCCGAACGCTAACGCGCCGCCGATGAGCAGGATGCCGAAGAGCACGAGGCCGGGCGCGTCATCGGCTTCCCCGTACACGATGGCGGCGACGCCGATGGCGGCGACGCCGAGCGCGGGGGCAAAAATGGCGACAAAGGACTTCATAAGGTCTCCTTTCAGAGGTCGAATTCGCCGCCGCCAGGAGACGTCGGCAATCAGGCCGCGAGCCATCCGCGACAGGATGCTGAGGGCGATGCGCCGGTCGCTCGTCCCTCGGGCCCGTTCGTGCTCGATGTGGTCGTGCAGGTCGGCGCCGATCTCGTCGACCCGACGCTGGGCGATTGGAGTGGGGCAGCTCCCGCGTGTAGAACCGCACCCACCGGGCCACCAGCTCGGCCATGGCCTCCGGCGTCAAGCGGGCTCCGAGGCAATGCGTGGGGAACGCCGAACGGCCTTGTCGGCAAGGGCTTGCTCGGCCACATGGGCCCCCCGCCTCGTAAGTTCGTACAGCCGCCGACGCGGTCGCCCCTCAGCCGCCGCTGCGTCCTCCCACCGGGAGGTGAGCAGACCGAACTCCTCGAGCCGGCTCAACGCCTTGTACAGGGTTCCGTGGCCCGTCAGAGAACGTGACCCGCTCTGCTCCCGCATGGTCTGGGCAAGACCGAATCCGTGGAAGGCGGCTTGCTTTCGCGAATGCAGCATCGACAGCGCCACCTCTAGGATCTCGGTCTCGAGAGGCAATAGGGTTCCAGGCTTGCGTCGCGGCATAGGAACAACAATAGGAAGATATCTTCCTATTGTCAAATCGGTGGGAGTTTCCCTCTTCTCCTACTCCAATCTAGGGAGGGGGTACAAGGAACGGGTGAGCCAACTAGGTCGTTACCGATGTTTTTTGGTCGTTGGCCCGGTCACTCGGTACCGTCGCCGATCCTTAGTTTCTGGATGCGCGCACTGCTCCTATCGCCTTTTTCATCGAGTGGCCCGGCCTCCGTGGCCCGTTGGAAGCCAAGACGGATCCATACAGCGCTTCCAGCCGGTCGAGCATGCGTTCGTGAGTGAACTCCTGTAGGTACAGCTCGCGGCCACTGGCGCCGAAGTGGCCCCGCATCTCCGGGGATCGGATAAGCGTCTCGAGCCGCTCTCTGAGTCCCGAAGCGTCTCCTCGGTTGACGACATAACCGGACGCGCCATGGGCCACCACCTCGGGGACCCCTCCCACGCCGGACACCACCACGGGAAGACCCGCCCGCATCGCTTCCAGGACAGTTAGCGGAAGGCTCTCCCAGTTCGACATCAGGACGTAGATCTGGGCGCGTCCCAGTAACGCATCGACGTTGGGCTGCGCGCCCGGAAGAAAGATGCGATCAGCGAGACCGTGGGATTGCACCCATGCGCGTGCGCGCTGCTCGAGTGGCCCGTTACCGACCAACGTGGCCGTCCAGGGCAGCTCGGTCAGCCCTTCCAGGGCCTCGAGGAGGGTGAAGTGATCCTTCTGCGGCTCGAAGCGCGCCACCATGATCAGCTCTGGTGGCTGCCGGCGGGGGTCGGCGAGGAGATCGGGCGGGACATCCGGAACGCCGTTGTGAATCGTTACGTGGGTGTCCGTTCGGCCGATATGGCGCTGGAGAGCCAATTTTCGCTCATGATGGCTCACGTTGACGATTACTCCTGGAAGAGAAGCCAGTGCACGTTCGGCTAGGTAATAGATCGTTGCCTTTCGTTTGGCTTCGTCCTCGAACGCCCAGCAGTGCGGCGTGTAGACGACCGGGATGCCGAGCGAACGGCCCGCCAGCCTGGCGAGCGCTCCGGACTTCGAGGTGTGAGCGGCGATGAGGTCCACGTTGAGCCGGCGCAGCGTGGCGCACAGGGACCGGTAGGCGCGCACGTCACTGCTTGGCGAGATCTCTCGCTTGAAGTGATCGATGACCTCGAAGGGAATGTCGTGAGCCCGGAGGTCGTCGAGATAGATGCCGTTGCCGCCCACAATCGCAGTCACGTCAACCCCGCGCCGAGGCAGCGCCACGCAGAGGTCGCGGACGTAGATGCTGGCGCCCCCGATGATGTCAGAGCGGGTGATGATCATGGCAACCCTCATGTGGAATCTCCCCCAGGTAAGTGAGCGGCGGATCTCGCTGAGGCGGCCAGCCAGCCGGGCAGATCGGCATAGCCCGCGGCGGTTAGCGCGCCGGCAAGACGTTCATTCGACGGTCGATAGATTTCCTCGAGTCGAGAACGGATCTTCGGGTCGAGCGTATCGGTGGTCTGTTCGGCGTTCACTGCGGTGTGGGCGCGCAGGAGAACTTGCTTGACTTTCTGATCGAAGGGAATGTAACGGCGCCCTGCTCGATAGATGCGCGTGGCGAGCGAGGCCACCTTCCTACTGCGGTACTCCTTTGCGGGATTGCGCGCCGCATAGTCGAATGACGTGACGGGGACCTCGTCCAGACCGAGCCATGCGCACAGTTGTCGAACGGCCGGGGCCGGGGCCTTGGACCATTGCTCGAAGAACACGACCTGCATCCGGCCGCCCATGACATCCAACCAGTGGCCGATGTAG
>JALZIO010000251.1 GCA_030860245.1 Actinomycetota bacterium
AGATAAAGCTGCCTCCCTCCACGGCCACCAGGAGATAGGCGACCGCAGGGTTCCTGGTGAGGGGAAGTATCAGAAGCGGTGTCGCGGCCACCAGGCTGCCCAACACGAGGATGAAGCCGGGTTGAATCCGATCGACTATCCGGTTGGCAATTCCCGACGCCAGCACACCTCCGACCCCGAATGCGGCCAATAGGTAGCCAACTCCTTCAACCCCTGTGGAGAGCAATCTTTCTGCCACCAGGGGATAGAGGACGGTTTCTTCGCCGTAGGTGAACGTGGCCGCGACGATGATTGCCACCAGGATCACGACGCTTCCCGAGGATGTGATGGCTCCGGCCCCTTCTGCGACCTGCCGGCGCAACGGGATTCGTTCTTCCTCTTGTCTCTGTATTTTTCCGCCCCGAGGCACGCGCGACAGGAACAGCGCCGACGCAATGAACGTGAACCCGTTGACTGCAAACGACAGCGCCGGCACTCCACCTACTGCGATAATGAGTCCTCCAAGCGCCGGACCGAGCGCGATCGCGAGGTAGTCGATCGTGGTAATCAGTCCGTTGGCCGCCGCCAGATTGTCCTCCTCGACCAGCGATGGGGTGGTTGCGGCTGCGGCGGGGAAGAAGGTTGTTGATGCGACTGTCGACAGGAACGCCAACCCGATGGCGAAGATTACGGGGGCCGCCAAGACCGCTACCAAAGTCAGGAGGAACATCAGTGCAGCCCGCACCAGATCCGACATCATCATCACGGTGCGTCGGTCGTAGCGGTCGCCCAGTACTCCGCCCAGGGACCCAAACAGGACGAAAGGCAACAGCCGGCAGATGCTGGCTGCTGCCACCCAGCCCGGAGACCGGGTTTGTTCGAGGACGTAAACGATGAGGGCGACGTTGTAGAACCAGTCCCCGATCCCAGAGGTGGCGAAGCTCGCGACCAGGTAACGAAAAGGCCTATGGGCCAGGACCGCCCGAAAGCCAGTTTTCTTCTTGCGATCGACCATGGCGTCAGATGGTATCCACAAACCTATCTGTTAGATACGATCTGCCACAGCAAATCTAAAGGGAGTGGGATGGAGGCGAAAGTATCTTCTGTTCGCACGGGGGTGACTTGGGACCGTAATGACATCTCATGAGCGTGACTTGCTGGCGCAACTTGCCGGGACGGCCACCGACATAGGCCCCGCACTTGTGCCCGAGGGCCACCTGGAATTGCTCCAGTCGATCACTTCAGCCGCCCAGAGCCTGTTTGGCGCGGCAGCGTGCTCGCTCGCGCTCCTGGACGACGACGAAGAGCAGCTCGATTTCTATGTTGCATCCGGGGCCGGCGCCGAGGACGTCGTCGGGATGCGTATGCCGGTCGGACGCGGGATTGCGGGGTGGGTCGTCTCCTCAGGACAGCCGATCGCAATCGAAGACGTGGCCAAGGACAAGCGCTTCGCTGTAGACGTCGCTCAAAGTACCGGTTACACGCCCCGCTCGATCCTTGCGATGCCACTGGAAACGGAGCGCCGCATGCTCGGCGTCATCTCGGTCTTGGACCGCAGCAGCGACCGGCCCGAAACCGCTCGCGACATCGAGCTTTTGTCGTTGTTCGCCGAGCAGGCGGCGCTTGCAATCGAGAACTCGCGTGTCTTCTCCAACCTCGGTGCTGCTCTCCTGCGGGCCATGGCCTCTGCCGCCGGTGACGGTGACCTTGGCCGTGCTCTGGAGGAGACAGCACGGGACGCAGATGCTCCGAGCTCCGACCTCGCCGAGTTGGCGGCCCACTTTCACGAGCTGGGGATGCTGGGGGCCGGGGAGCGGCGCGCCGCCACCAGGCTTGTGGGTGAGTTCCTCTCTTACGTCCGACGCCGGCGGTGAGCAAGCCGGCGTGGTCGTGGCAGTTCGAACCCAACGAGCTCCGAAACGTGGCGGCGCTGGGCCTGCCCGGCCCGATCACCAAGGAGTGGGCATGGGGTGACAGCACCGGCGCCGGCGTAAAGGTCGCCGTGGTCGACAGCGGGATCGAAGCAGGTCATCCCGCCGTGGGGGAGGTCGCCGGGGGAGTGGCGCTCGAGTACGACCCAGACACCGAGGGCGAGGTGACAGTGATTGAGGGATCGCACGAAGATCTGTTCGGTCATGGCACGGCGTGTGCGGGGATCATTCGCAAAGCCGCTCCGGACGTTCAGCTCTACAGCGTGCGTGTTCTCGGATCCAAGCTGAGCGGCAAAGGAGTCGTTTTTGCGGCAGGGCTGCGCTGGGCGGTCGACAATGGTATGCAGGTTGTCAATCTCAGTCTCAGCACCGGCAAGAGCGAATACTTCGGAACCTTCCACGAGATCGCAGACGAGGCGTACTTCCGCAACGTGATGTTGGTGTCGGCGGTGAACAACGTTCCCAAGCCGAGCTTTCCTTCTCTCTACTCGTCGGTCTTTTCCGTTGCTGCGCACGACGGGACCGATCCTTTTGGCTTCGAGTACAACCCGGCCCCTCCGGTGGAATTCGGCGCGCCGGGCATCGATCTCGAGGTGCCGTGGCTGGATGGATCGTCGATAGTGGCGACCGGCAACAGCTTTGCCGCTCCCCACATCGCGGGATTGATAGCCCGTATTTTGGGAAGGCATCCTGGGCTCACACCATTTCAGGTCAAAACGATTCTTTGCGCCGTCGCCGACAACGCAGCTTATTGACTTAGGCGAAGAAAAAGGACCGAACCCTTAGATTCGGTCCTTCTCCCTCAGGCTTGATCACTGGTGTCCCTGCTCCGGACAGGGGCGATGTGTCAACATCCGGCCTTCGAGGCTGTGCTAGCGATTGAACTTGTGACCCTCGACATCGTCGCCGGCCATGTCCTCGCGCTGGAGCTTGTGACCCTCGACATCGTCGCCGGCCATGTCCTCGCGCTGGAGCTTGTGACCCTCGACGTCCTCTTCTACCTGCGGTTGCTGCTTTTCGTCTGGCATTTCCATCCCCTTTCTATGGACGGTCTCCTTCCGACCGTCTCAATCAAAACCTTACGCCTCATTCTGTTCTCGACTGTCCCAGAACGCTGTCGGATTCCCGACATCAAGAGTGTCAGCTTGCCGACCCGATCTGCTCGACATCCTGAGCATCATGGTCTTAAGATCATTCACAACGGATATCGTGAGGTATCTGAGGCAAGCCCCAGCCGCTTGGCTGCACTGAACATTCTTCGATCCAGAGTGAGGATGAACCCTGTAGGAGAGAAGCCAGCGCCAGGTATTCCGCGTTGTATGTCTTGGCCCAACCGAGTCGATCCGCAATTCGCCAAACCTCTTGGCCCAGCCCGCGAGGCTCATGCTCGCGCACGACTCCTGATTCAAAGCGCGGAGACCTCAGAAGGAGAATGCAGAGCGGCTTCCAGGCGCTCGAGGAAGGGCTTGGCTCCGAGCTCGGCGAATATTGCCCTCGCCTCCAGCGCTGCGACGCGGGCTTGGTGGTTGTCGACGCCCACCAGCGCCGCAAAGTCCAGCCCACACATCGCAAGGTCAAAGGGAGTATCTAGTGCCCGCCAAACCTCTATCGCACTAACGTAAAGAGTTGCTGCCTCCTCTTTACGTCCTTCCAGGGCTGCAACTCCGGCTGCCAGGGTGTCGCAGGAGCAGGCAATCCAAGTGCCGTGAGAGCTTGTCGCCTCGATCTTGCCCAGTGCATTCTGGGCGCTCCGGAGATCACCAGACCACAACGCTGCTCTCGAGGCGATCAGGTAGCAGACCTCATTGCTCGTCGAGGGCGCCACCCCCGCCTGGTAAAAGCCTCGATCGAAGGCCTCCTTCCAAAGACCCCCGGCGACCGCGACCCAAGCCTGCGCCCACCTGAATTCGGCCTCAATCCCAGGATCCGTAGTCGCACCCAGCAGAGGTTCGATCGCTCTAATCCGGTCATCGGTGTCAGGATCGCCTCGTAGGGCCTTGATCACTGCATCCGGGATTTCCAGTGTTACGCGGAGTTCTTCTGGCAGGTCGTCTCTGCGGATCTCGGCTACCGTCCTCTCGACCCAATCCCAGTCGCCCGTGGAC
>JALZIO010000258.1 GCA_030860245.1 Actinomycetota bacterium
GGTTCATTCTTGGGGGACTGGTTGTGACCGGTCTTATGGCAGGAGCACTACCAGCCCAAGCCGTCGTACCACCGGCTCCCTATGTGGCCTATACAGCCACCTCGTACTGGAACACGCCGTTGTCCGACAATGCGCCGGTCGATGGCAACTCTGGTCGTTACATCAACGAGGCGATGAGCGCGTGGCGCACCGGCAGGAACGATGTGAAGTTCAACTACATGCAGATGCGCGGCACTCCAGACCAGACCTCGCCAAATGTTGGAGCGCTTCCGCTATTCTTTGCGCAACCATCAGACAGGCTTTACACGATCAACGCACAGGGCCGTACGGTAAAAATTCGCATCCCTGCGAACGCATTCCCCGGCACCTCGGCCGACCACGCAATGCAGGTCATCGACCGCTCGACCAATCAGATAATCGGCATGTGGCATGCCCGCAAGACGAATGGTGGGTGGGCAGCCGATGCTATGGATCGCCAATGGCTAAACTCCGGCGGCATCGTCGAAGGTGAGAGGGGTGGCACCAGCGGCAACTTCGGACATTACGGGGTAGCCGCAGGATCCCGGGTCATCCGAGTCGATGAGGTGAGGGCAGGCGAGATCACCCACAGGCTCGAGGCATTCTGGCACGAGACCGGGCAGGCGCACTTCTGGCCCATGAACGGGCACGAGAAACGTAAGAACGGCATCGTACCGGAGGGCATCGTGATCCGGATCAAGCCGTCGGTCGACTTGACCAAGAGAGGCCTCAACCGGGCCGAACTGGTCATCGCGACGGCCTTCCAGGACTACGGCGCAATCATCGGCGACAACTCGGGTGTTTCATCGCTTCACCGGGTGCAGTTCGCCGGCGCAGACTGGAAAGCGCTTGGCGTCACGAGCGATTCGCTCAAGTCCATCCCTTGGACCGACTGGGAGTTCGTCAAGGGCGGTTACGACCCGCGCTAGAGCGCTAGAGCAACCTCTTAGGTCGGAAACATCTAGGTAGCGGGGCCCGCAATAGTCACGGGCCCCGCCTCTTGTGCCGGCGACCAATCACAGGAGGTCAGCATCAGTCCCCTCAGGGGGCCAGTTTGGGGCGAAAGCGACCTCAGAAGCGCTGGGAGCTAAACGGATAGAGGTTCGAACCGCCCCAGAGCCCGCACTTTCCCCCTACAGGCGATGGCCTGCGGGATAAGGGTCCGGTAGGTCCTCGTACCGGAAGCGGAACCGTCATCGCATGACCGGACGCGCGTCTCGAACCGAGCCCGCCAGCCGGGGACGCGGTACACGGTGCGGAAAACGCCGGCGCGTTGGGGGTGGAACTTCCAATAGCGCCATTGCCTCGTAGCCTTGCCCCGGGTCGAGAACACAACCCGGTCCCTCGGATTCAGGATGCGTACTTTGAACCATCGAGGTCCCCCGCTGTAGGCCTGGTACCAGACCCCCGTCTTTATCGCCTTCCCAAGACAGATACGCCCCTTGGGCTTGTTCACAAGGACGTCCGCACGAGCCTGGCCCATCGCAGCCAGAATCAGCAGCGACATGACCACGACGGCGGTCAGGCGCGTTCGGATTCGCCGGGTACCGGCTTGAGGTGGGCGAATGCCCAGTTGTGGAGGGGCCATGCGTTCCTCTCGGCGGGCCGGTGGCCGACCCATTTGATTCGTAGTCCACTTTAGCCACCCTGGGCGTCTAAATGGACACAAAAAGATGAAATGAATGGGGCTCTGCTCTCATATTTCCGTCGAGGTCCTATGGTGTCGCCTTGTGGCTGGGCAAGCAGTACAAGGGCTTGCAAAAAGGGAGCAGAAAACCTGGAGGTTCTAATGTCGAACAGGTGGTTGAAGCTAGCGACGGCCGTATTGGCCCTGGGACTCGTGACTATCTCCGTCGCTCTAGCGTTTGCAGAGGTGAACACCAAGAGTGGACGCAGGATCGACCGAGTCAAGATCCGGCGAAGCGACGAACAGAGCTCGACGAGCTCCACGAACTTCGAGAACGTCCCCGGCGCCAAAGTCAACATCACGGTTCCACGGGGAGAAGCCGTGCTGCTCGCGCGCTTCACGGCGGAATCGATCTGCTTCTCGGAAATTGCCACTCCCGGCCAGTGTCACGCTCGCATCACCGTGAACGGGGATGAGGCTGCGCCCGCATCGGGGACCGAGTTCGTCTTCGACAGCAACGACAGCGGAACCGAGACAGAATTCTCGGCAGAGGGCCGCTCGATGGACCGATCGAGGGGGCCTCTGGGACCGGGAACATACATGGTCAGGGTGCAGGGAGCGGTTTCTGACTCCGACCTCGAGTTTCTCCTCGATGACTGGAGCCTTACGGTCGAACGCATCAAGAGGTGACCTGCCCAGTAGGATTCAGAGCTGAGTCAGCGCCGGCTCGAAGCGAGAGTGGCGGAATTGGCAGACGCGCCGGCCTTAGGAGCCGGTGTCTTCGGACGTGGGGGTTCGAATCCCCCCTCTCGCACGTCTCTGCCCTCTCGCACCTGTCATAACGCTCAATGCTGAACAAATGACGGCGACTCCTGAGCCCGTGCCCGAGGCCGGCCGCAACCGCTCAACTCCGTTTGCGCCAGGCTACATAGCCGCGTGCTTAGCCGAAAGTTGCACGAGCTCTGCCTGGAAGTCGAGCAGGGGCTCTTCGCCGTCGGGCCCTGGGTGGGTCCAGACGCCGTCCGACCCCAACTCCCAAGCAAAGACGTTTCGCGAAAACGCCAGCTCGAGCAATGACTTGATCCGCTCCGAGAGCTCCGGCGCCTGGACGGGGGCCAGCACCTCTACCCGCCTGTCGAGGTTCCGGTGCATCACGTCGGCGCTGCCAATGTAGATTTCTTCGAGCCCCCGATTCCGGAAGTAGTAAACTCTCGAGTGTTCGAGGAAACGGCCGAGGATGCTTCGCACCCGGATCGTTTCGCTGATGCCCTCAACGCCTGGACGCAGCGCGCAGATGCTGCGCACGAACAAGTCGATCTGTACACCGGCACGCGACGCCGCATACAGCGCCTCGATCACCCTTTCGTCGACCATGCTGTTTACCTTGATCGCGATGTGCCCAGGCTTCTTGGGCGTGCTCGATTCGGCTTCCCGTTCGATCATCCGGATCAGGGTCTTTCTCATCTCATCCGGAGCGACTATCAACTGACGGTAGCTGTGCTGCCGTGAGTAGCCCGTCAGATGGTTGAAAAGGTCGCTGACGTCGGCCCCTATCTCCCGATCGGAGGTGAAGAGGCTCATATCCTCGTAAATGCGCGCCGTCTTGGGGTTGTAATTCCCGGTGCCAACGTGGACATAGCGACGGAGCTCGTCGCCCTCCTGACGGACGACCAGGCATAGTTTGCAGTGCGTCTTCAACCCCACCAGCCCGTAGACGACATGACAACCGGCGCGCTCCAGTGTCCGTGCCCAGTTGATGTTGTTGCGCTCATCGAAGCGTGCCTTGATCTCCACCAAGACGACGACCTGCTTGCCTGCTTCAGCAGCCTCTATCAGCGCGTCCACAATAGGACTGTCACCCGAAGTGCGGTACAAGGTTTGCTTGATCGCAAGCACAGTGGGATCTGCCGCAGCCTGCTCGATGAAGCGTTGGAAGCTCGTTAGGAACGACTCGTAGGGATGATGGACGAGCAGATCTTGTTCGCGCAGAAGTTCGAACATGTCCGGGGGATTGTCTTCGGAGGACAGTAGCACCGAAGGGGTTACGGGCTGGAAAAGCTCGTCCTTGAGGTCCGGGCGATCGAGGTCGTAAAGATCCGACAGCCCTGAAAGATCCAATGGTCCCGGCAGGCGATGTACATCCTTCTGTTCGATTTGGATCTCGCGAGTGAGCAACTCGAGAACGTGCCGGGGCATGCTCTCTTCGACCTCCATGCGCACCGCCGGGCTGAAGCGGTTTTTCTGCAGCTCAGCCTCCAATGCTTCAAGGAGGTCCTCGGCACCGTCGTCGTTCATCTCGAGATCGGCATTGCGAGTCACCCTGAAGGTGTGGTGCTCGACAACTTTCATTCCCGGAAACAACTTCTTCAGATTAGCGGCAATGACATCTTCGATAGGGACAAACCGTCCGCCTTCAGAAAGCTCGACCAGACGGGCCAGCAGCGGAGGCACCTTTACCCTGGCGAAGTGTGACTTGTTGCTTATCGGATCTCTCACCAAAACCGCGAGACTCAAGGAAAGGTTAGAGATAAAGGGGAAGGGATGGCTTGGATCGACCGCAAGAGGAGTGACAACCGGGAAGATTCGCTCCAGGAAGAGCTCGTCGAGTTCCTTGCGCTGGCGTTTCTTTAGCTCGTCCCAGCGGAGAATCTCAACCCCGGCGTCCCGAAGGGACGGCATGATCTCGTCTCGGAAGGAATGGGCATGTCGCTGAACGATTGGCCCGACCTTGGCATTGATAGCAGCCAACTGCTCTCTAACGGTCAACCCATCGGGTGAACGGCTTGTCAGTCCCGCTGCGGCTTGACGCCTGATACCTGCTATTCGCACCATGTAAAACTCATCCATGGTGCTCGCGAATATCGAGAGATACTTCACTCGCTCCAGCAAAGGTGTTTCAGGATCCTCGGCCAGAGCGAGAACGCGAGAGCTCCAGTCCAGCCACGAGAGCTCGCGGTTAATGAACATGTCCTTCGAAACCTGCTTACGAACGGCCATTGGTCTCCGAAACTAGTTGGGTATGTGAGTCTACCCACTCACTTCACCAAAGGCTCAGGGCTGGGAAGAGGCCGAGCGGAGGGGATCGTCCTCCGGCCGGCTGTAGCGACTACCCTACGGATCGTGAAGGACTACTCGAGCGAGCTGCTGAGCGCCAGGGAATTCGCAGAGGCAGGATCCCGGGTGGCCATGGGACACTACCGGGCCAACCCGGCGACCAAGCGAAAGAGCGATGGGACCTGGGTCACAGAGGCCGACTGGGCGGCAGAGGCACAGATCAGACTCCGCATCGCCCGTGCCTGGCCCGACCACAACGTCCTCGGCGAGGAGGAGGGCTTGAGTGCAGCGGGCGGTGGTCCGGCGACGCCCGGCGCGCCGACCTGGGTGATCGATCCAATCGACGGCACCCACAATTACATGGCGCGCATCCCGATCTGGGCGACGCTCGTGGGACTTAGGGTTGAGGACACCACCGTGGTAGGGGTGTGCGATGCTCCCGCACTCGGTGAGGTCTACGAGGCAGCAAAGGGCTCCGGCGCCCGCATGAACGGCGAGCCCATCGCGGTCGACCCGCTCGATACCTGGGAGGATTCGACCGTCCTTACGCCGGGGGCGGAGGTATTCGCTCAGCACGGCTTGACGGAGTTCCTCGCTGCGCTGATCGGCCGGGCATGGCGGAGCCGGGGCTTCGGAGAGTTCTGGGGTCACATGCTCGTGGCCCGCGGCGCCGCTCACGTGATGGTCGAACCGGAGCTGAACCTGTGGGACATCTGTGCGCTCGAGGTCATCGTGGCCGAGGCCGGCGGACGCACCACCTCCCTTGACGGGAAGCCCTGGACCGCGAACGGTTCGGCGCTTACGACCAACGGTGCGCTCCATAACGACGTCCTCCGGCTTGCGGCAAGCCTGCCGAGCGGGTGACAGATGTGCATTATTCACACTCACCCACTCGGCCCCGAGGCGTCAGGGAGCGAGGCGCTCGATCTTCCACCCCGCCCCGGCGCGCCGGTAGACCAGCCGGTCGTGCATCCGATCGGGGCGGCCCTGCCAGAATTCGACCTCGGAGGGTATCAGGCGCCAGCCTCCCCAGTGGGGCGGAGCCGGAACATCGATGCCCGCGTAACTCTCGGTCACCTCGCGCAAGCGTCCGTCGAGGACGGTGCGTCCGGCGATCACCCGGCTCTGATCGGACGCCCACGCACCCAGCTGGGCGCCGCGCGGACGGGTCCGCCAATAGGCCTCCGATTCGCTGCGGTCGACCCGCTCAACCCGGCCCTCGACCCGCACCTGCCGCTCGAGCTCCGGCCAGAAGAAGACCAGGGCCGCCTGTGGGTTCGCGGCCAGATCGTCGCTCTTGCGGCTCTCGTAGTTCGTATAGAAAACGAACCCCCCGCGGCTGACGTCCTTGAGCAAGACGATGCGCCCCGACGGGCGCTCCCTCTCGCCGGCGGTGGCGAGTGTCATCGCGTTGGGCTCGTTCGGCCCGGCGGCGGCCGCAGCCCGAAACCATGCCATGAACTGCTTCAGCGGGTCGGGGTCGAGATCACGGGTGTCGAGGATGTCCCCACGGTAGTCGCGCCGCCCGTGGCCAGCGTCGTTGCCCATCTTTAGTCGGCCGGCGTTCCGGCCGCCTGCGATGTAATGCCCAGGCGCTGAGCCAAACCCCGGAAGGCCCGGCCGCGATGGCTGAAAGTAAGCTTAGCTTCGAGGGGGATTTCTCCCATGGTTCGCCGCTCACCGACGGGCACGAAATGCGGGTCGTAACCGAAGCCGAGTAAGCCGCGTCCCTCATCGATGATGCGGCCCTCGCAGGTGCCCTCCCCCACGATCTCCCGTCCATCCGGCGTGACCATCACGGCCACACAACGGTACCGGCACGTCCGCTGATGCTCGGGGACGTCACTGAGCGCTGCGACGAGCTTTGCGTTGTTTTCCCTATCGGTCGCGGCTTCGCCCGCATAGCGAGCGGAGAACACTCCCGGAGCCCCGCCGAGCGCGTCGACCTCGAGCCCTGAGTCATCGGCCAGCGCGGGCTGTCCGGTGGCGGCCACCACTGTGCGTGCCTTGGCAAGGGCGTTTGCTCGAAAGCTGTCCCACGGCTCTTCGAGCGTCAGGTCGGGAACTACCGCATCCATCGAAATCAACTGGATGCCCGGCAGGAGCACCGCCACCTGCTCGGCCTTGTGCCGGTTGCGCGAAGCGAAAACTGCTTTCACGCGCCCGCCGAGATCTTCTCCAAAGAGTTGGACTGGTGTCTCGACAGTGCCGCGATACCGTGTGCTGCAAGGTCGAGCAGCCTGTCCAGCTCGTCCCGGTCGAATACGCCGTGCTCGGCTGTCCCCTGGACTTCCACAAGCTTTCCAGTTCCGGTCATAACCACATTCATGTCGACATCGGCCGTCGAGTCCTCGGCGTAGTCCAGATCCAGGAACGGATGGCCCGCAACAATGCCCACGCTTATGCCCGCCACCGAGTCACTCAAGGGTGAGGGGGTCAGGCCGACTGAGTTGAACGCCTGCGCCAAGGCGACGTAGCTTCCGGTTATCGAAGCGGTGCGCGTGCCGCCATCAGCCTGTAGAACGTCGCAGTCGATATAAACGGTGCGTTCCCCGATCTTCGTCATGTCTGTGACGGCGCGAAGCGCGCGCCCCACGAGTCGTTGGATCTCCTGAGTCCGGCCCGATGGCCGCCCTTTGTTGACCTCGCGCTGGATCCGTTCGGGGCTCGAACGCGGCAGCATCGAATACTCGGCCGTCACCCAGCCGGTGCCACGACCTTTCATCCATCGTGGCACGTTGTCGTCGATGGTGGCGGTGCATATGACCCTCGTGTCGCCCGTTTCCACCAAACAGGAGCCTTCGGCATAGGGCATAAAGCCGGGAGTCAGCGCCACCGGCCTGAGATCGCCGGCGTCCCGGCCGAAGCTTCGCTTCATCGCCCCCACGACCTAGACCTCGTACCGTTCCCCGTCTGCGGCAAGTACGACGTGAACATCCGGCGCAGCGGCGCGCGCCTCGGCCAGCGAGACGCCCAAGTCCCGCCCGGGCGGCAGGTGAGTCAAGACCAACCGAGGCACACCAGCCTCTCTGGCCAAGCTCGCCGATTGCGCAGCGCTCATATGCCCATCAAACACACGGCCGTCACAATCCTGCAGGGTGGCCTCACTTAGCAATAGTCCAGCCCCCTTTGTCAGCGGTACAAGATCTCCATCGTTGCCGGTATCGGCGGTGTAGGCGAAGGTCGATCCATTGCACTCGACGCGCACGCCGACCGTGTCAACCGGGTGAGCCATCCCGAACAACATCACCTGTGCTTGGCCGATGGAGAACCTCCCACCCGCAACGAGGGGGCGAAGGTCGAAAGCAAGATCGACGTGTTCGGCAAAGGCGCACAGGCGCTCGAGCACCTGCACCGGCGCCCACAGCGGAATGGCCGGAAAGGGCTCCGGACCACCAAATGCGAGAGCGTGGTAGCACCCGAAGACATCGGTGGTGTGATCGGGATGCGCGTGAGTAAGGATCACTCCGTCGAGGTCCCTGTAGTCCGTCAGGCGCAGAAGGTTACGCCACGTGCCTGGGCCCGCATCAAGCCAGATCCGGCGCCCTTCGACCTCCAGCAGATAGCCGGCCGCTGCGCGCTCGACCGTGGCAAACATGGCCGAGCTTCCGAGGACGGTGACCGCCAGGCTCACGACCTGTCCCAGGGGCGATGCTCGACGCGACCAAACTCGGGGCCAAGAAAGCGCCTCCCGAGGTCACTGAAGGCACCCTCTTCGCTGGAGGCTACGAACCGATGGACCGCCCGCCGGCGCGCCGGATTGAGCAGGCGGTCGTCCTTCAGACGCGCGAAGACTTCGGTGGCGGTGGCCTCCGCGCTCGAAATCAAGACCACGTCATCTCCTGCAACATACTGAAGCACTCCCGAAAGCAGCGGGTAATGGGTACAGCCCAGGATAAGCGTGTCGGTCCCGGCGCGCGCCAGGGGCTCCAAATACTCTGCTGCCAGACCCACCAACTCTTCGGACGTGGTGTCGCCGCGCTCCACGAAGTCTACGAAACGGGGGCAGGCCTGAGAGAAGAGCTCGACATCGGCGTGGGTCGCACGCACTGCAGCCTCGTAGGAACCAGACGTAACGGTTGCATAGGTTCCTATGAGGCCGATGCGCCGGTTCCGTGTTGCCACGATAGCGGCTTTGACACCGGGCTCGATGACACTCACGACCGGCACGGTGTATCGACTGTTAGCGTGGGCCAAGGCCGCCGACGCAGCACTGTTGCACGCCACCACCAGCAACTTGACATCTTCTTCGATGAGGCCGTCCATGATCTCGAGAGCGAACTTCCTGACCTCCTCGAGTGGACGCGGCCCGTAAGGGAGCCGGGCCGTGTCACCGAAATAGATGAGGTTTTCCCTAGGCAGGAGATCTATGATCGCTCGGGCGACGGTGAGCCCGCCCACACCCGAGTCGAATATTCCGATCGGGCGATCAGCCCGATCCGATGTCACCGTCTACCACCACAAGACCTCTTCCACCTGGGCCTCGGCTGTGTCGATCTCCTCCGTCCAAGCCTCGGTGGAAAGGTACTTCCATCCACCGTCGGCAAGCAGGCAAACGATGTCACCGCCGTCGTCGGTGGCCAGACGCTCGGCAACTCGCTGGGCCACCCAGATGACGGCTCCGGCGGAGATCCCGGCGAAAATACCTTCCTTCTGGAGCAACTTCCGGGTCCACAGGATCGACTCTCGCGCCTTGACCATCACCTTGCCGTCGAGCACGTCGGGATCGAAGATGGGCGGCACGTAGCCCTCATCGAGAGAGCGAAGCCCGTACACCGACTGCCCCAGCGCGGGCTCCGCGGCCACCACCTTGATCGCCGGATCGTGCTCTCTGAGGCGCCGTCCGACACCCATAAGTGTTCCCCCGGTGCCCAGTCCGGCGACAAACGCCTTCACCTCCGGGAGGTCTTCGAGGATCTCGCGGCCCGTGCCCTGGTAATGAGCCTCGGCGTTCGCCTGGTTTCCGTACTGGAATGGCATGTAGTACCGCGTGTCCTCGGCGAGGCTCTGCGCCAGGGCCACCGCGCCGTTCGAGCCCTTGGCTCCCTCCGAGAAGATGATCTCGGCGCCGAAAGCCTCGAGAAGGGACGTGCGTTCGGAGCTCGCATTGTCTGGAAGCACTGCGGTGAAGCGGTAGCCGCGCGTCTTGGCGACCATGGCGAGAGCGATTCCTGTATTTCCGGAGGTTGGCTCGAGGATGACCTTATCTTTCGTGAGCTCGCCCGAAGCCTCACCGGCCTCCACCATCGCCAGGGCTATTCGATCCTTGGTCGATCCGGTGGGGTTCTGGCCCTCGAGCTTCACCCACATCCGCACCCCGGGTGTGAGGCACAGGCTGGGCACCTCGACCAGGGGGGTGTTTCCGACCAGGTCGAGGACCGACTTGTACTTCACTTCACGCCTGCCCACCTGCGACCGATGGCAGGATGGACACGGTGTCGCCCTCGGTTACCTTCGTCTCCAGCTTCTCCAGATAGCGAGCGTCCTCGTCATTCACGTAGACGTTCACGAAGCGGTGAAGCTGTCCATCGGGGGTGCGCACCTGGCCTCTGAGGTCGGGGTATCGGGTTTCGAGCTGTTCGAACAGGCTCCCGACTGTGCCGGGCTGGACCTGAACGGCCCCACTGCCATCCGTGAATTTCCTGAAAACGGTCGGTATGCGAACTTCGACGGCCACATTTCCTCCTTGCAAAGGTTGCTCTCACCAGGGTCAACGCAGCACGGAGACCGAAACTTCCTCGATGGCGCCTTCCTCATCGGTCCAATTCGCCTTGAGGATTCGATAGGCGCGTACCGAAGGCGGCTCGCCGGCGAGCGAAATAATGATATAGGGCACGTCCTCGCTGGCCAACCGAACATCAGTCGGGGAGGGATAGGCCTCTGTGTAGGTGTGGGAGTGAAAGACGGCACCCAGATCCCAGCCCCGGTCCTCGATTGCCCGGTAAACGGCGAATTGCTCCTTCGGGTCGAGCGAGTACCTCAGGGGGCTGCGGGTTGCGTTGGTCATGCGGAAGACCTTGACCATGTCGCCGTCCTGGGAAGCAAGGATGCCACACGCCTCGTTTGGGCGACCGGCCCTGCAATGCTCGATCATGTCGTCGGTGATGTCCGCCGACAGGATCAGGTTGGCGACCGATTCGTTGGCTTCGCTCACGAGCGCGTCACCGTAATCCCCCCGGTACCCTCGGTGAGTCTGCCGATAGTTGCCGCCCGATGCACTCCGCGGGCGGCCAGCTCCCCGAGGAGATTGGCCGTCGACCCAGGATCGACGGCTATCAGCAAACCGCCGGAGGTCTGGGAGTCGAATAGCACCGCCCGGCGCGCCGAGTCGAGCGAGTCCACTTCGGTCCGGGCGGACATGGCGTCCATATTGCGCCGGCTGCCTCCGGGAAGGAAACCCTGAGCGGCAAGCTCGATCGCCCCTTCCAGGGTGGGCATCGCGTCGAAGTCGAGCTCGGCGGAAACCTCTCCGCCGAGCATCTGCAGGAGGTGGCCGATGAGCCCGAAGCCCGTGACGTCTGTCGCCGCAGAGACCCCCGTGGCCACCATTGCTTCGGCCGCCGCAAGGTTCAGGCTGGACATCACCGCGATTGCCTCTTTGGCGGCGCCCGGCGGAGCCCCATCCGCCTTGATGGCGCTCGAGATGATGCCCGAGCCCAGCGGCTTGGTCAGCACCAGGTCGCTACCTGCCGGCGCGCCGGTCTTGCGGACGATCGCGTCCGGATGCACTGTGCCGGTGACGGCCAGACCGAAGACCGGTTGGGGGTTTTCCAGCGAATGACCGCCGGCCACGGCGATACCCGCCTCGGCGCAGGCCTCGCCGGCGCCCTCGAGCACCTGGCCCAGGATGCCGAGGTCGAGCGAACGGGGCCATCCCACGAGGTTCAACCCAAGTATCGGATGCGCCCCCATGGCATAGAGGTCAGACAGCGAGTTCGCCGCGGCGATGCGGCCCCAGGTGCGGGGGTCGTCGACTATCGGGGTGAAATAGTCGACCGTCTGGACGATGGCCACTTCGGGGGCGATGCGATAGACCGCCGCGTCGTCGGGCGCGTCGAGACCGACCAGGAGGTCCGCGTCCATGGGCTCGGTTGTCACGTGGTGCAGGACCTGCGCCAGCTCCTCAGTCGAGAGCTTTGACGCTCAGCCGCCTCCCTGCGTGTAGGAGGTAAGCCGAACCTCGTCGCGCACGTTCACCTCCAGTGCTTTCGTCGCACACGTAATGCCCGCCCCGAGGGCGACCCCCGGCGCGTATGGGTCAGTCGGCGGGCGTGTCGGCCCCGGTCATGCGGACCCCGATCGGCTCGGCAGGTCCGCGCCCCAGAACCGGAAGCGGCGCTGCCATGCTCCCGTGGCCCTTGTGCGCCAAGAGCGCCTGGCGATGATAGTCCTCGGCTATCTCCGAAAAGGCGGCCGAGTGGTACACGCTCCCATCGATGAGCGGTCCCCTGCGTCCTTCGATGATCGCCTCGACGTCCTCGCCGGTGACGGTCTTGTTCGTCTCCAGGGCGTGGGCGACGGCAAGGATGTGCAGGCGGTTGTCGTTGACGAGGTCCTCGGTCCGCTTCAACAGCTCGTCCAGCTTTGACTCGATGCGCTCGCCGAGCCCACCCTCGAGAAGGTCATGGTCGGACTTGCCCTCGCCTTTACCTGGCCGCCCACCCCCGCCGATCCCGACCTCGTGGGTGACGCCGTGCGAGGCGACCGTCGAGCCCATTCCCCAATAACCCTCCATGAGGGTCGCAATGCGGGTGGCCCCCTCGAGGTCGCCCGATACTCCCGAGGAGCTGTCCCCTTCGAAGAACAATCGTTCCCCGACCAAAGAGGAGAGGCTGACGATGATGTCGGCCTCGTACTCGGACCGCCAGCGCGTGAACTGATCCTCGGGCGGGATGGAGGCGACCATACCGAGATAGGTCCCGCCCTTCTCGATGGTTGCGATGTCTATCGTGAGATGCTGCCGCACCTTGTACGCCGCCACGGCGTGACACGCTTCGTGCACGGCAACCGCATGGCGCTCGCGCTCGATGTACTCGACATCCTCGGGGGGGCCGAGATCTTTGAGCTGCTTGGCCTTGATCACGTCCTTCCACGAGATCGCCTCGCGCCCATCGCGGATGGCATTGACCAATGCCTCGTTGACCAGATCCTTGATCGTGGCGCCGGTGGCATAAGGGGTGATCGTTGCCAGCTTGTCGATCTGCTCTGCGCTGAGCTGGTGACTCACCTTTTCCAGGTATCCCTCATAGGTACGAATACGCCCCGCCTTGGAGGGATAGCCGACTTTGTATATGCGGTCGATGCGGCCGGGTCGCAGCAGCGCCTCGTCGAGCGCTTGCGGCATGTTCGTCGCCATCATCACGAGCATGCGGTACTTGGGCGGAGGCTTGGGGCGCATGCCGAGCGACCTGCGCACGACACGGTTGAAGAACCCGCGCGGCTTCTTGAGACCCGATAGTTCGGTGAGAAGGGCTTGCAGCGTTCCCATGCCGCCACCACCACCACCGCCGCCCATCATCATCACCCGATCGCGGACCCCACGGCGGGGCTCGGCTGGATCGCCGGCGCCGATGCTGCTCCGGAGCAGCATGGCGGCGCTGTCCTGGGAGATGTAAGACAGACCATTGCACGGAGGATCCGACAACCATGGGCTCGGTGCCGCCATCTGTCCCCCTCCCCAGCCTCCTTGGGCCATAGCACCGCGGTTACCGAGTGAGTCGGCCTCGTCGAAGAAAACGATCACTCCTCCGTATTTCACGGCCAGCTTTCGCAGCTTGCGAAACAGACCCTTGACCTTGAGGATGCCGACGCCCATGAACATGTTGATGAATGCGCCGGGATCCACGATCACAT
>JALZIO010000282.1 GCA_030860245.1 Actinomycetota bacterium
ACCCCCCCGCGTTCGACGACCTTGTCAAATCCCACTCGCTCGAGAACGCTGTCCAGGACCTTGGCGATTGCCTTGGCGATGAAATAGCCAATGATCAAGATCAGCAGGAAACCCACAAGCTTGGGGAGGAAGGTCGCAATAGAACCCCATGCATCTCCCAAACCGTCTTGAAACTGTTCCATGTCTCTCTCCTTTTGCTAACTCGCGCTGGCTGTGTGATTGCCCGTCATTGCCGAACCGCTTCCATTCCCCTCTGACATCTCATCGGAGGACCGTACCTTCGTCCTCGTTCAGTCCCTGCTGATGAACAGAGTTCTCGACAGAGGCATCCGCCTCGATATCGATGCGCTCCCGGCGGAGCTCCGCCTCGACTACGTGCTCATCGATGACCGTCGATTTCCGGACGATGACTCGCTCTCGCACGACCATCCGCTTGGTCACCACCAACTCCTCCTCGAAGATCGGGATGGAGACCGAGCCATCCGGCAACGTTTCCACTTCTCCGGAATCCTCAGCTGTCGGTTCCAGCTGCTCGACGTTGGCGTGCTCGACGTTGCGTTCCACCGTCTGTTCGATTGGGAAGGTCTCGACCGACTTGTGGGCACGGACGAAACCGGCTTCCCTCTCCGTCGTGCCGACGTTTAGCTCTTCCTCGTGCCGGACCACCGAGGTGTCCGAGGACTCTCTTTCGTCCGGGGTTTCAAGCGGTGCATTGGGGGGGGTCTCTGAGTGCCTCACAGCCGCCCCCCTTCACGCCGGCGCTGCAAGATGCCTCCTTCTCGGGCGTCAACGCCCTTGCGGGTCTCAACCAGTTGGGCCTCGCCGACCCGGCTCGAGCTCTCTCCCATACGTCCTCCGAGATAGGCGCCGAGAAGCATGGCCGCAAGCGCCACGAGGCCGCTGATGATCGCTCCGATGGTGAGTGCGTCCGAGGTGAAGAACTGCGGTGCGTTGAGTTTCGAGAGAACGTCGTACTCGGCGCCGAACCATGCTCCCAAAGCTGCGAATATTGCAGCCAGAACAACCATCCATAGGACGGTCATGAGCCCATGCCGGGTCCCGTGGTGGCGGGCGATGCGTGCGGCCACCCAGCCGCCGATAAAGAAAGCGATGCCAAGCGAGATGAGCCCTCCGACAAGCCCGGTCAGGGACAGCCCGTCCCGGTTTCCGCCAAGCCCCATCTGGTAGCCGATCACCCCGACGATCGCGCTGATGATGCCACCGAGGAACAACAGGCTGCCCAGAGCAGCAGCGAAGCCGGCGAGCGTTGCCGGGACGTCGAGGGCTGGGCCCTGCCCGCTGCGCCCGTCGATGACGACCTCGGGCTTGGCCTTGTAGACGTCTACGTCGTTTGCCTCGACGACGGCTCCGTCGGTTCGGTCTGTCGGGCCAGCACCCCCAAACTCAGGTTCTCGATTCACGTTTTTCACCTCTTGGCTCTCCAGTAATGAATTGTTTGTCCAATGTTTGTACAGACTGTACCGGCCCGCCTCGGGCATGTCAACCCGTTCACACTGGCCCCTCCGTACAAACCCTGTACCGCTCCGTAGCGAAACGGCCCGGGCGTTCCCCGCCAAGCAACTCAAGCATGGCGGAAACCCCCGTTGAACTGACCGAGGAGCGCCGCAACGTCTACGCCGAAAGACGACAACAGGCCCGCGTCCCGCTCGATGTCCACACACTCGGGAAGCTCCTGGGCGGCGCGCCCCACATCGTCCGAGCCTCCCTGGACGAACTCGAGAATCTGCTGCCTCGGAATCTCCACACATCCCTCCGTTTCTCGTCACCCGGGGGCGCCGGAATTGCCTGACGGCGAGCCCCTGTGCCGCTTCCACCAGGACCCTGGTCTCAATTGGTGGTACGGGTATCGGGCCAGTGCATTACGCACAACCAAGAAGGGCAAACGACCCGAGCGCGAACCGAGCCTGGGTTCCAGGAGAAAGAACCTGTCAAAGGAGGTGCGGCTACCATGGATGCATGGGGAGGACTGAATGACTGCGGAACCAATGGTGTCGGAGCCGGCAAAGGCCGCGGAGGAACACTCCGACGTCCTCGAACTTGCTCCGGTCATTCAGCGCGTGCTGAGAGCCAGAATCCGCGATCCCCACGTGGTCGAAGACCTCACCCAAGAGACCCTCACCCGTCTTATCGAGGCGAGGCCTCGGATAACCGACGATGGGCTTACCGCCTACGCCGTTGTCACCGCCCGTAATCTCGCAGGGTCGCTTGGACGGGAAGACGCCCGGCGCCGGGATCACTTGCATCGCCTCGTGGATCTCCGCACTCCTCCCAGCCCAGAGGAAGAGACTCTGCGGCAAGAAGAGGGTGCGGCCGTCTCTGTAGCTTTGGCCAAGCTGTCAGACAGAGAGAAGACCGCGATCGTGGAGCGCGTTGGCGGCAAGGACACTATGACGTTGGCCCGCGAGATGGGCTCGACCCCGGGAGGCGTTGCCGTCCAGCTTGCGAGAGCACGCGCCAAGTTGCGGGTCGACTACATCCTGGCTCTCGAGAAAACCAACCCCCCCAGTCCAATCTGCCGCCAGGTGCTGGTCGCGTTGTCTGCGGGCGACCGACGCCGGCAGCAAGCGCTGGACGCCGGCGACCACCTTTTGAACTGCGCTCACTGCGCCAGCCTGAGCGAACCCGTACTGCAGCGACGGAGACCGCTTGCCGCGCTGTGGCCGATTCCGGCGCTTCATCACCTCAGGGAGCAGGTCGGCCGGTGGATGCAGAGCCCTCCCGCTCAGGCGACCACCGTCGGGGTCACCGCAGCCGTGATCATCGGAGCCGGGGCGTTCCTGTCCAACAACGGGGGCGGCGAACCTCAGACTCCTTCACAGCAGCCGGCAAAGGTGACTGCTAGGCCAGAACGGCCCCTGACCATCGCCGGAGGAGCGTCGAAGCCCACATCTGCTTCCGGTCTCGAGCCGTTTGTCGGTCAACGCGTAAGCGGAGAAGGCGTCGTCATAGAGTCGGTTCCGGCAGACGAAGGTTTTTGGATCGGCAGCAGACAAGAACGCGTCTTCGTCCGGCTTACGCAACCCACCGAATCGGGATTCAACGCTCGGGCTGGCCAGCACGTGAACTTCGCAGGGACCATAGTGTCGACAAAACCCGGTTTTGCCAAGCGCATGAGGGTTACCAGGTCGGAGGGTGCCGCCGAGCTTCGGCAGCGGCCCCACATCCAAGTGGCACAGCCCAACGTCGACGTGCGCTAGAAGCTCCGCCGGCGCTTCCGTTGGTGTGAAACATCGCCAGGTGTCGGTGCATACGTAACCTGTCGCCGGCTAAGCGATCAACGCTTAAGTGCACGCTACTGGTTGGTTGTCGGGAAAGGCGCTTGGACCCTTGGAATCTGGGAATAGTACGGCAAAGTCCAGACAAGACAGGAGGAAGATCATGCCTGATCACTACGAAGCCGAAGTCAACGAAGGCGGCATCAACATGGCCAACTTCAACCGCCAGCTCAACAACAGGTGGGAAAAAGGGTGGAGGCTCGCTCGGATCTTCGAGCAGGCAGGCAACACCATCATCGTCTGGGAGCGGAGGGGCGCCCACGAGGCGCGCGAGCGCGTCGGGGGCCGTATGCGTCGCAACTAGGCATCCGCAGGGCCGCCGCGCCTCCGGATCAACCCAAGCCCCGGCGCGCAGGATATCCTTAGAGGTGCGTGGAACCGTCCGTCGCCCCGATAGGGAGGAGGAGGAATGGCCGATCGCGAGCCTCAAGCCGAGCTCAACGATGCACTGCTAGAGCTCGCCGGTATCCTCGTCTCGGAAGAGGATGTCGAGAGCACCACCAACCGGATCACCCACCTGGCCGTTGCATGCATCGATGGAGCCGATTTCTGTGGAGTCTCTCTGGTCGTACCGGGCAAAGAGATCAAGACGGTCGGCGCCACAGACGAAATCGTCGCCGAGATCGACCGGGTTCAATACGAAGTCGGCGAGGGCCCCTGTCTGAGCTCGATCGCAGATCAGGCCACTTTCCAGCTCGATGACATCCGCGTTGATCGCCAATGGCCAAAGTTCTCAGCGGCCGCTGCCGACAAAGGAGTCTGCAGCCTTTTAGCTTTTGTCCTGAAGATATCCGATGAGTCGCTTGCAGCTCTCAATTTGTTCGCACGAGAACCGCATGCATTCAGTCACGAGGATGTCCGGGCTGGGGCAATCTTCGCTTCCCACGCCGCCTACACC
>JALZIO010000290.1 GCA_030860245.1 Actinomycetota bacterium
CTGTAGGCGAGCGCTTTGGCCCATAACAACACGTCGCTGTCTGCAAGCGAGAGCCAAAAGTGGTTCTCATCCAGACGCAAGAGCACGGGGTCGTTGACGATACCGCCCTCTTCGGTTGTGAGAAAGCAATACTTACACTGCTCGACTGCGCACTTGCTGAGGTCCCTTGTAACCAGGAAGTTCGTGAAGTCGAACGCGTCCGGGCCGGTGATCTCGACCTGCCTCTCCACGCCAACGTCCCACAGCGTGACCCCGTTCAAGAGTTGCCAGTACTCTGCCACTGGATCACCGTAGTGCCTGGGATGGTACGTGTGATTGTAGACGCTGTAGAGGGCGACGCCGTGACGGCGCGAGGAATAAAAGTATGGCGACTTGCGAATCCTTGAATACAGCATGATGCCCGGTGCCTTGTTCTGTGTCACGCGTCCTCCTCATATGCAACGGCGGTCGGTTTTCTGATCCTCCCCCTGGCTGCTGCCCGACGCTCTTTAGTGTCCCCCTCGATCCGGTGACGGAAAAGCCCGCTCACATACCTCTCTCCCTCGTCGCAAAGATCGTCGCAACGGTGGACAACTCGGGTGCACGTCCGCTGCCTGCGAGCGGCAAGAAAATGCGCCCCTGAGCTTGCCCCGACGAAAGGCTATCGTAACGCGCCGGGTGCCCATGCACGCAATGGCCTCAGCCCCCTCAAAGGGACGGGAGACTGTATCACCGGGTCGGTGTGGGCATCGTTCAACTCCGCATGCGGGTCATATCTCTGTCGAACAGAGGATCCGCAGAGACTGTTGCCGCGTGGCGCTGTGCAAAGTACTCGATTTCGACCGGCGCGCCCTCTCTTGCAAGCTCTTCGGGCAGCCACGCATACGCGATGCTCTCTGCGACCGAGTAGCCGTAGGCGGTGCTCGTGACGAAACCAACCGGCGCTCCGCCAGAATAAACCGGTTCCTTGCCGACAAGAAAGGTCCCGTCATCTACGGTAAGGCAGCAAAGCTGGCGGCTTATGCCCTCTTCCCGCCGGCGCTTCAACGCGTTCCGACCGATGAAGGTGCCCTTGTCTAGCTTCACGGTGAAGCCGAGGCCGGCCTCGTAGGGATCGTGCTCCGACCACATATCCTGGCCCCATGCGCGGTAGCCCTTTTCCAACCGTAAACCGTTGAAGGCTCCGCGTCCTCCTGCGATCATGTCGTGGAAACGGCCCGCCTCCCACAGCAGGTCCCAGAGCCGGAGGCCAAACTCTGCAGACGTGTACAGCTCCCACCCAAGCTCCCCCACATACGACAGCCTCAGAGCGGTCACCGGGACCTCCCGCACGAAAACCTCACGCGCTCTGAAAAAACCAAAGCCCGCGTCCGAGAAATCGTCAATACTGAGCGACTGAATGACGGCGCGAGCGCTCGGTCCCCAAAGTCCAATCGCGCAGGTCGCCCCCGTGATGTCCCTTACGTTGACGGATCCATCCGTAGGGAGATTGCGTTCCAGCCAATCGATATCGCGCGGGCCATTGAGGCCCACCTGAAAGTGCGTTTCATCCAGACGTGCAACGGTCACGTCGCTTCTGATACCTCCATCGTCGTTCAACATCAGGGTGTACGCGATGGATCCAGGGGGTCGGTCGAGCTCATTGGTAGTAAGCCTTTGCAGGAAACCCAGGGCGCCCGGGCCAGCAACCTCCGCCCTCTTCAGCGTCGTCATGTCATAAAGGCCAACTCGGTCTCGGGTGGTCAAATGCTCCACCGCTATGACCGGGTTCCAGAAACGGCCTGCCCAGTCATCCGAAGGAGCCTGAACCCGTTCCCCCACTAGCTTCGAATTGGCGTTGAACCAGTGTGGCCGCTCCCAGCCGTTGCTTTCCAGGAAGAATGCGCCGAGCTCTTCATGGCGTCGGTGAAAGGGGCTCACCCGCAGCGGACGAGGCTGCTCCAGTGGCTGGCTTGGATGGAGAATGTCGTAAACCTCATCGTATTGCTGAGAGGCGCGCGCAGTGACATAGGCGGGACTACATGCGAAGCGTTCGAACCTGTTGAGGTCGCATTCCCGAAGGTCAATGCTGGGCGTTCCCTTTACGATCCACTCCGCTGTCGCTTTCCCCACTCCAGCCGAATGGGTGATCCAAACTGCCTCGGCCGCCCAGAAACCTCGAACCTCGCGTGACTCGCCAATGAGCGGCATACCGTCGGGCGTGAACGAAAAAAGCCCGTTGAACGATTCCTCGATGTCGAGAGTCGAAAGAGCAGGAAGAAGCTCTCCGGCGTCGGCCCACGGCTGCTTGAAATCATCCCAGGTGAAGCTCATCAGAGACGGCATGATGTCTGCCGCCCCGGGCCCCGGGATGGCTGTGGCTTCCACCGGCATGGGCTCGTGCTGATAAGAGCCGGCCCCATAACGAGCCCCCTCTTGACGGAAATACATCGCGCGGTCTTGATCCCGCAGAATCGGGTGGGCGGCGGCCTCCTCTGCATGCGACAGCTCTGGTAGCGGGGCGGTGCGCACGTATTGGTGCTGCATGGGACTTAGCGGGATGGAAGCACCCACCATCCCTCCGATGACGGGTCCCCACATGCCCGCGCAACTCACGACGACATCGGCTTCGAGAGTCCCCTTCGATGTGTGGACGCCGCGCACCCGGCCTTCGCTGGTCTCTACGTCGATGACCTTGGTATTTCCCTCGAAGCGCGCCCCGCCCCTCCGGGCCGAGTCGGCCATAGCCTCAGCCGCCCAGATCCCCCTGGCTACCCCATCCGACGGTACGAAGAGTCCACCACGGATCTTGCCGGTATCGATGAGTGGGATCCTGGCGCCAACCTCATCCGGCGAAATAAGCCCCGACTCGAGGCCCCAGGAGGAGGCGAGACCATGCCTTAACTTTATCCACTCGAGGCGTTCAGGGGTGCGAGCGAGCTCGATGCTTCCCACCGGCGCGAAGCACGATCGCCCCTCATGTCTGAGAGCCCCGAAGCGTTCGACCGTATGACGGGCTAACCGGCACATCGTCTGTGAAGCGTTTACCTGGAAGACGAGTCCCGGAGCGTGCGATGTCGAGCCCCCCGTGCGGAACAACGGGCCCTGCTCGACGACGGTCACATCTCGCCAGCCCAGTCGCACTAGATTGTCGGCCACGCTGCAACCGACGACTCCCGCTCCAATAACGACCGCTTTGGGACCGGCCCCCACGGACACACCTCCCGTTGACCCTGTCAGGGCTGCATCGCACTATACGATTCTCGTATCGGATGACGCAACCGGCCCGGTCCCAATGGGCGCATCGTTCTTGATGGGGCTCAACTACGTCGGTGACGATAGAACTCCACCGGCTCAGGCGGCAGCGGCGTGTTGCCCAGGATCAAATCGGAGACTTTCTCTGCCACCATCATCACGGGCGCGTAAATATTGCCGTTGGGAACCGTGGGCATCACAGAAGCGTCCACGATGCGGATGCCCTCCAAGCCGTGAACCTTCATGGTTGTGGGCTCGACAACCGCCATCTGATCGGTTCCCATCTTGCATGTACATGAGGGATGCAGTGCCGTCTCTGCCTCCTTGGCGACCCATTCGAGAATCTGCTCATCTGTCTCGACGGGCGCCCCGGGCGCCAGCTCACCTCCGTTGAATGGTTGTAGTGTGGGCTGCCCAAGGATGTGCCGCGCGATGCGAATTGCTTCCACCCACTCCCTGCGGTCCCGCTGCGTCGAGAGGTAATTGAAGCGCAGGGCCGGATGCACACTAGGGTCGGCGCTCCTGATCTTCACGGTTCCTCGAGCGTCAGAGAACATCGGTCCGACGTGCACCTGGTAGCCATGCCCGCCGGCCGGGGCGGAGCCGTCGTAGCGAACCGCAATCGGCAAAAAGTGAAACATGAGGTTCGGCCGGTCGACGTCATCGTTGCTCCGCACGAAGCCGCCGGCTTCGAAATGATTCGTGGCCCCGGGGCCCCGCCGAAAGCAGAGCCACTCGAAGCCAATCCATGGGCGATAGCGCCACTTCAGATACGGAGCCATCGATACCGGCTGCTTGCACGCGTGCTGAACGTAGACCTCGAGATGATCCTGTAAGTTCTCACCCACGCCGGGGAGGTGGTGTACGACCTCGATGCCGAACCGGGCCAGTTCATCGGCATCTCCCACGCCCGATACCTGCAGTGCCTGAGGAGAGTTGATCGCACCCCCGCAAAGGATCACCTCGCCCGCGCGTGCCTGTTGCGGCAACAAATTGCCGCGCGCGTACTCGACACCCACGGCTCGCCTGTCCTGGAACTCGACTCTAGTCACGAAGGCATGTGTCTTGACCTCGAGGTTCGGACGCCCACTCACGGGGTGAAGGTACGCCCGAGCCGCGTTCAGGCGCCGGCCTCTATGGACGTTCCGGTCGAATGGGGCGAAGCCCTCCTGCCGGTAACCGTTGACGTCATCCGTCAGCGGATAGCCCGCCTGTTGCACGGCCTCGAAGAAAGCCCCAAAGAGGGGATTCGTGGCCGGCCCTCTCTCGAGCACCAGGGGCCCGGCATGCCCACGGAAACCGTCGTCGAGGGCCGCGGCAAGGCAGTTCTCCATTCGCTTGAAGTAGGGGAGGCAGTGCGCGTAGTCCCACGTCTCCATCCCGGGATCGGCGGCCCATTGTTCGTAGTCGAGTGGATTGCCTCGCTGGAAGATCATACCGTTGATGCTGCTGGAGCCGCCCAGCACCTTTCCGCGCGCGTGAAATATGCGCCTCCCTTCCAAGCACGGCTCGGGCTCGGACTCGTAGCGCCAGTCGTAGTAACGATTGCCGATTGGAAACGTGAGCGCGGCGGGCATGTGTATCAGTGGATCCACTCGATAGTCGGAGCGACCCGCCTCGAGCAGCAGCACCCGGTTGGACCCGTCGGTGCTCAGACGATTGGCGAGCACGCTGCCGGCAGAGCCGCCGCCCACGATGACGAAGTCGTAGTAGGTTGAAGCCAACGTCTTCCTCTCTGGCCGGGATCGGCTCAGACGGGGCTCAATACGACTTGCGGCCCCGATCCACTATCCAGACGGCCGCGCCAGGGCTTGCACCAAATCTGTCCGGTGCCCTTCAGCGGATGCCTCCGAGGCGATTCTGGAGTTTGCTAAGCCGACCATGGGACGCGCCAGCAGGGCTGTCACGACGCTTGGAGGCTCCACGACGACATCTGCTCCCTGACGAGCACACCTCCACGGCAGTGACTGCAGACTCATCGACAAGCAGTTCCATCACCTACCCCGATGGCGCGACACGAGGGCTGCGCCGTCACTCCGCTGGGATCTCCCCGTGCACCATCTTCAGATCCATGCCCTGAGCACGTCTGACGAACCGAGCCACAACATAGATAACGATGGCCACGACGTACAAGATCGTCATGTATAGAGCCGATTGAGGATTGTTTACTCCATACACGTCATCGGTGGCCCACTTGTACAGACAGAAGATTAGGAACACGGAGAAGAGCACGGACGACGCCGTGATCAAGGGAATACCAAGGACCTTGTACCGAGCGATGGGGGACGCGCTGTAGATTTCGGGTCTGCGCCAAGGAAGGACCGCGGCAGCTATGGCGGACCCAAGGAACGTGATGGCTATCACCAGAGTCGCGTCCAGGGTGTAGGTAACGAAGTCATCGGTGTATGCGTACAAATAGCTGATCGGGATCGAAGGCAGCAGCATAAGAGCAAGAGCCGCGTACGGCACACCGTTCTTGTTGGTGCGTGCTGCCCACTCCGGCAACACGCGATCGAATGCGGTTGCGAAGACAACTCGTGTCGACGACAAAAAGACCGAACCAACCCAGCCGAAGAACCACAGAGATAGGATTGCAACGACGATGAATTGAAGTATGGGGCTGTCGAAGAAGAAGGCGGCGAGTATGCCCGGATAGGGCCAAGCAGCCACCGGAGCCCCCTCGAGCCCGCTCCAGTAGGCGTTGTTGGCCGCGTAGTAGAAGTCCCACCCGAACGTCTTGGAGATCAACGCCAGCAGAGCCGCTCCCACGACCGTCGTTGCGATCAGGGCTCCCCCCATGGCGTAGATATTCTTGCGAAAGTCCGAGGCCCCCCGGACCTCCCCGTAGAGCGTTGCGCCCCAGTTCGACCACAGGTTGAAGAACACG
>JALZIO010000332.1 GCA_030860245.1 Actinomycetota bacterium
ATCTCATTACCCACGCGCACCGGTGCAACTGTGGCCTTCTTCGAGGTGTACATCCTCTCAGCGGAGAGATATGGCGCCTGGACGAAGGCGGCTGGATGGCCGGATGCGCTTGCGGGGAGTTCCCCGGAACCAACGCCGCCTCCTACCGGGAGGCGCTTGCGGATGTTTACGAGGACCACGTCGCCATCGTCGAGACCTGCCCCTGCCCCTGCCACGAAAGCGAGAGGCCGAACGGCTAAATTGAGGGGCGGCGCGACAGGCTGGCGGCCCCGGGACACAGGGGCTACGCCAACGTCCTCTCACGCTCGGACGACGGTCTGTCCTTCGAGACAATGTTGGCGCTGAGAAAGGAGCGCTTGTCGGAACCATTGATCGCACCGCCGGAGGCAGATTGAAGTTCGATGCATTCATAGCCCAGGGGGACGGACCTGCGGCCATTTCACCACACGGCGGCGGCGAGCTGCGCTATGTCGCGGTTGTGAAACTGCCGCACGGCGAACACCGCCGTACTACGAGGCCGCACGCGCGGACGGCTCACACGAGCTGCGCAGCGAGCTCGTGTGTGATCTAAGCGTAGAGGCTGGCACTCCCCGTGACGTGCCGATCGGCGCCGGATCCCGGCAGCCGACACCAAACCCCGCACGGCTTGGATCTAGGATGTGGGGACGTATTGACAAAAAGCTCGATGTGCCTTTACAGCGGCTGAGTAACCAGTTCGGAAAGTAAAACTTCCACCCGTTGCTTGATGTCGTCTCGAATCATTCGAACTTCCTCGACGGGCTTGCCTTCGGGGTCGGTGAGCTCCCAGTCTTCGTAGCGCTTACCGGGAAAGATGGGGCAGGCGTCCCCGCACCCCATCGTTACGATGACGTCCGCTGCCTGCATGACTTCGTCGGTCCAAGGTTTGGGATACTCGTTGGCGATGTCGATCCCAACTTCGGCCATCGCTTCAATGGCGGACGGGTTGACCTCGCTCGCAGGATCTGATCCTCCAGAGAACACTTCGGTACGGGCGCCGGCGAGCTGCTGCAGCCAGCCCGCCGCCATCTGAGAGCGTCCGGCGTTGTGAGTGCAGAGAAAGACCACACTCGGAACCTCCGAGGTCACTTTCCCCTCGACTTTCCCGAGAGCCCGCAGGCGCTCACGCGCAAAGCGCTCAACGAACAAAGGTGCGAAAGTCTGCACCTTTCCGTGGCCTACTCGCTCCCAAGAGTCAGCAATGAAGCGCTCGATTGTCTCTGTCGCAAAGCCTGTGAACTCGCGATGGAGTCGCTCTGCGGCGCGACCTATCAGATGACGTACCTCGAGGGGTACATCATCGAGGTAGCTTCTTGTTGCGGGCATGACAGCCTCCTTTAGTTGAGCTTGGAAGACACGAGCGGAACCAGCTCATCAACTCGATCCAGGATCTCGGTCGCGGCTTGATCGAATGACTTGATCGTCCCGATCGCGGCGGGGTCGGGGATCGACCAATGGAGAAACCCTGCTCCGTCGGTCTTCGCAAGATCCTCGTGAGCCCGATCGCAAACTGTGACAACCAACGCGGACGCTCCCAGGTCGTTCGGAGCGAGCGGGCGTGGCCTCGCATCCTTCAGGTCAATGCCCACTCGTTTGGCGGCAGCAACAGCCTTGGGGTGAACGCTGTCAGCGGGGTGTGTGCCGGCAGACTCTGCTGGAACCTGATGCCGCTGGTTCCATGCTCCGGCTGCAAGCTGTGACCGAGCCGAGTTCGCCGTACAGACGAAAACGACGCGTCGGGCACTCAAGGCTAAGGGCTTGGTCAGCGCACCGAGCGCCGCACGCCGGAGCCGGAGATAGCGACGACGGCGATCGCCGTGAGAGGAGATCCGGCTCACAAGGCCGACGTCCTCGAGCACTTGGAGATGATGGGCGAGGAGATTGGAGCGAAGACCCAGCGTCTCCGCCAGTTCAGAGGGAGACCGATCCGAGATGGCGAGCTCGTCGACTATACGCAGCCGGTATTGGTCCGAAAGCGAAGCGTGGCGCTTGGCCCGCCTTCTGAGTTCCTCAGTATCCATTGACTCAATATTGATAGACCTATTCTCGTTTGTCAAGTGGACATGAGAAGCTGAGACCGGCCCGAAGAAACCCTCCCGGTGGGGAACCCAACGCTTGACATTGCTCTCGCAAATGTGACCTTTCGATGGTTACTAGTCCACTGTGGACTACGGTGGGTCAATGCAGAAGTTGCCGACCACGAGCTACGTGGTCCTCGGATTGTTGGAGCGTCGCCCGCGCTCTGGCTACGACCTAGTGGCATTCGCGGATCGGTCGATTGCGTACTTCTGGCCCGTATCTCGGAGCCTCGTCTACCGCGAGCTCGGGCGCCTGGTGGAACTCGGGCTGGTCGCCGCCACAGAGGTCACCCAGGAAAAGCTCCCCGACAAGCGCTTGTACTCGCTAACCGAGCAGGGCAAACAGGCGCTCGAGCGTTGGCTGGATGAGCCCGGCTTCGAAGAGGTCCGTTATCGCAATGGATTCCTGGTGAAGCTGTTCCTCGGGGGCCGGATGGCACATGAGCAGCGGAAGGACCTGCTGGAGGAATACCGCGAGGCGATCGAAACCGAACTGACGGATCTCACCGCGACCGTTGCCCGGCTCGAGCGTGATCCCGGCGCGCGCCTTGCAACACTGACCGCTCTGCATGGCGTGAGACAAATGCAAGCTCGCCTGACATGGATTGACGAGGTTGCTGAGGAGCTCATTCGCCCGATCGAGGGTGTCGGAGCTTCAAAGCGACTACCAGTAGAAGGATGGATGAGTTGATGCCGCCGGAGACGTCATGAACCGGAACACTGCAGGAGTGGCTGCCTTCTTCCTGGCGGGAATTGTCTCTCTGGTCGGAGCGGTGGGGGCGACGCTCGGCTCCGTCCCTGCGTTGTCGGATCGTCTCGGAATAGACCCGAGCGCTTACTGGAACAACCGGCTGCTGGCGACTTCGATCCTGGGGATGACGGGGCTGTTCTTCACCTCGCTCATCACGCTGGCAGGCGCCTTGTTCGCCGCCTCGCGCGAAGATCCTCTTCGGTCTCGTGGCAGTGCACCCGAGGCAGCCGTCGCACGCTTTGGGACATGAATAGGCAGCGGAAGCGGAAGACTCACCCGGAGCCTCCCTTTCGCAGGCAAAGCCTCCCCACCTCTGGTCTGCTTCCAGTAAAACCCAGGTGGCTGTAGGGTGGAGGCCGGGTTAAGGGGAAGAAGGGGAGCGGACATGTCTGAGACGGTTGCAACGCGAGACGCTAGTGCGCAGCATTCGACCGACACATATCAGGAGCAGACGAGACAACCACAACCAAAGCGCAAGCTAGGAGTATCGATCGGATTGCTCCTAATTGGCCTCCTCGGTGCTGTTCTCGGGAACATCTATGGGAGCAGCGCTATCCCTGGCCTGGAAGATCGTCTTGCTGGGCTGGAAGATCGTCTTGCCGAGGCGAATAGCCAGAAAGCCCAACTGGAAGACGGCGCTGATCAACTGCGCGCCGACAAAGATGAACTGAATCAGGAGGCTTCTGGCCTGCAATCACAGATTGTGGCTCTCGAACGAAGGGTGATACCCGCTAAGGAGTTACAAGAGGACAAGGCGGCGCTCCGCGAACGTAAGCAGGGCCTTGAGGACCGAGCGGCGCAGCTGGACGACCGTGAAGGCGGCCTCGATTCCAGGGAAAGCGAGCTGGAGGACAGAGAGGCGGCCGTAGGGGCCGAGGAGCAGGCAATCGAGGACGCAACCTTCGGAAACGGTACGTTCGTGGTAGGGGAGGACATTCCTGCCGGGACGTACACCGCTCCTGGAGGAGGCGGCTGTTATTGGGCTCGGCTCAGCGGATTGAGCGGCAGCCTCAACGACGTCATGGCCAACCATTTCGGGCCAGGCACACAAACCGTGGCGCTGTCGGGGTCAGAAGCAGCGTTCGAGACAGATGGGTGCGGAGAATGGAGCCCGCGCTAGAGTCCCAAGCAGCTTGCCACCGCCCTTGTCTGAGACATGGGCAGGGGATCGTGACTGACCTCATCGACATCGGACTCGAGGCCTTGGACTCGAGCGGGAACCCGATGTCGTTTCCAAACTGATTCCTCGGACCGAGAATGACCGCGATCCTCAGCCCAGGGGTGAACACCAAGACGATCCAGTCGCGGTCCCATCGCGGCCCGGACTGGTGCTGCTCAGTCCTGCATCGCGTCCACTCCAGGGTGGGTCGCTCCATTGACAAATGTCGATGAAGATGCCAAGCTCTTTCATATACGACCTTCGATAAAGGGGGCTCTGACGATGCGATGAGGATGCAGAATGTGATACTCGCCCCCAGCCCGATCGAATCGATGACTGAGCGACTGTCCTGGATAGCGTCACCAGTGCGGGTGGCAGGGGTAATTCGGTGACCTCAGTCGCCACGATCGTCGAGTCGGGGGAGGCACTGCCTGAGTGCTGCGCCCCCCTCGCAGGACCCGGGATCTCGGTCGAGGAGGCCCGCGCAACGGCCGGGTTGTTCAAGGCTTTGGCTGATCCCACGAGGGTGCGGATCGTCAACCTGCTGGCAAACAGCGCCGAGCCGGTCTGCGTTTGCGAGATGAACACCCAGTTCGATCTGGCGCAGCCCACCCTCAGCCATCACCTGAAGAAGTTGGTGGCCGTAGGTCTGCTGACTCGAGAGGAGCGTGGCACGTGGGCTTACTACGAGGTGAGCGAGGACTCGCTGAGACGACTGGCGGAAATCGTGGGAGTAAAGGAAGGCAATTGTGACTGACCTTCGAGAAGAAGTGAGAAACAGGTATGCCGAGGCGGCAAAGGCTGTGACGCCGGGTGGTCAAGAAGCGACCGACCCGAACGCAGGATGCTGCGGCCCTTCCACCGGATCGTGCTGCGACGACTCTGGCGCCGGCTTAGGGAATGAGTTGTACGAAGTAACCGATCGTGAATCACTTCCCCAGGAGGCGGTTCTGGCCAGCCTCGGCTGTGGGAACCCGATGGCCGTGGCCGAACTGCACGAGGGGGAGGCTGTTCTCGATCTTGGCTCGGGTGGAGGCATAGACGTCCTTCTGTCGGCCAAGCGGGTGGGTCCCTCGGGAAAGGCTTATGGACTCGATATGACCGACGAGATGCTGTCGCTGGCGCTCGAGAATAAACGGAAGGCCGGCGCGGACAACGTCGAGTTCCTGAAAGGTTACATCGAGTCGGTGCCGCTGCCCTCAGAGACTGTCGATGTCATCATCTCGAACTGCGTCATCAACCTGTCCACCGACAAGCAGGCGGTGTTCGAGGAGATGCACAGGGTGCTCCGTCCGGGAGGGCGCATAGGCATCACAGACATCGTGGCCTCGTCCGATCTTTCTCCAGAGCAACGGGCGGAACGCGGAAGCTACGTTGGCTGCATCGCCGGGGCATTGTCGTTCGACGAGTATGAGCGGGGGCTCGAGCAGGCCGGTTTCGGCGCCATCCAGATAACGCCCACTCACGGGGTCGCCGAGGACATGTTCTCCGCCGTCGTCAGGGCGACTCGGAGCCCCTAGCGCACCGATGCCACACAGCGTTCAGGCGGGATCGTCCTTCCATCGCCGAAAGGAGTCAACCTGTCTCACCTGCTGATCATCGGAGGAAGCGACGCCGGGGTCAGCGCGGGGCTGCGGGCGCGTGAGCTGGACGATTCGGTCGAGGTCACTCTGGTCGTGGCGGACGCCTATCCCAACTTCTCGATTTGCGGCCTGCCCTACTACCTTTCCGGGGACGTTCCCGACTGGCGATCGCTTGCCCATCGAACGCGCGATGAGCTCGAGCGAGCTGGTTTCAGAATGCTTCTCGATCACACCGCCAGGGCCATCGACGCCACCGCAAGGAAGGTGGTTGTTACGGACTTGGCAGGAAAGGAGTTAGAGCTCGGTTACGACAAGCTCATCGTCGCCACCGGTGCCCTTCCCATCCGCCCGCCGATTAGGGGTCTTGAGCTGCCGGGCGTTCATGTTCTCCACACAATGAAGGACTCCTTTTCGGTTCACGAAGCCGCCAGCCTACGCGGCGCGGAATCTGCTGCGATCGTGGGGGCCGGTTACATCGGGCTTGAGATGGCGGAGGCCTTCGCTGCACGAGGGTTGAAGGTGACCGTCATAGAGCAGCTGGGGGAGGTATTGCCGACCGTCGATCCCGAGCTCGGGGCCCTAGTGCGTGATGAGCTTGTCTCGCATCAGGTCGAGATCGTGACCGGCGTTCGGGTTGAGAACATCAGTCAGAAGTCAGGAGCCCTGACTGTCTACGGGACGTCCGGATTGAAAAAGGCAGTTGACCTCGTTCTAGTAGTCGTGGGGGTGCGGCCGGATAGCGAGCTCGCCGTGGCTGCCGGAGCGGAGATCGGCGTCAAGTCGGCCATCCGTACCAGCCGGCAAATGAAGACGAATCTGCCCGACATTTTTGCGGCCGGTGATTGCGTCGAGACATATCACCGCATTCTCGGGGCGCCCACCTATCTACCTTTGGGCACGACCGCACACAAACAGGGCACGCTGGCGGGAGAGAACGCGGTCGGCGGCGACCGATTCTTCGAGGGCTCGCTCGGGACACAGGTGGTCAAGGTCTTCGAGCTAGCCGCAGCTCGCTCGGGGCTTCGGGACAACGAGGGCAGGGATGCTGGCTTCGACCCGCTCACTGTCGGCTCCGCGGCTTTCGACCGTAAGGTCTACTACCCAGGTGCGCGTGATCTCGCAATGCGCATCACAGGAGACCGCACGACCGGCAGGCTGCTTGGTGCTCAGATCGTCGGGCACCGCGACGCTCAGGTCGCGAAGCGGATCGATATTCCCGCGGTTGCGATGTATGGCGACATGCTGGTTGACGACCTAAACGACCTCGATCTCAGCTACACACCTCCCTTCGGGAGCCCTTGGGACGCAGTCCAGATTGCGGCCCGGACATGGTCAAAAAGACGGGCAACGCTGGTGGGCGTGGGAGGATGACTGGGGTCAAACTTTCGCTGCAATAGGCCCGCACCTAGATGTCGTTGTTGGCGGACTATTTGAGGCGCGCAGAAGTTGAGCGAATGATGGATTGTTTGCGGTGTCGGCTAACGGGTCTCCATCACCTCATGGGAAGGTGACTTCTCAGCCAGCCGAAGGGTGAGCACCGTTGACGGCAGGACTTCGAACTCTAAGGTTAGATCGTGCCCCTTGCGTCGGCGAGGAGAGCGTGGCCACGATGGCGGCGAGCCAGTTCAGATCGCCCAAGACATCGAAGCTCGACCTTCCTCCGTCTCCAGCGGTCCTCTGGGTGAACCGACGGCACCCCGATCAGCCAAGGGCGTTTTCGAAAACACGTTCAGGGAGGAGCGACCCGGAATCCAGCATTCAAGGCCGCCTCTCGAAGATCCCCATCCCAAGTCGCGACAAGCAGGCTATCGTCCTGCAAAGTCAGGGCGGTCGCGAGATGCACCGCGTCGTAACCGCGGAGACCGAAGGATTCGGCTGCATCACCTGCGGACACCGCGACTGCTTCATCGAAATCAACCACCTGGGTTTGGTTCCACAGTCGGCTGAGCTTGCGCTTGACGTCCTCAAGTTCTACACCTGAGATCCGGCGAGCCCTCTGCGCCGACGCGAGGGCCGACCTGGCTTCGGGATAAGAGAACAGCGCAACAGTGACCAGATCGGCCTCATCCCAGAGGTCGCGCGCTTCTTCGGCCCCTGGCTCCTCTAGAAAGAGTTTGACCAGAGAGGAGGTCTCGAAGTAAACGTTCAACGTCGCTGGTCTTTGACCAGCTCAGAGACGCTACCCCTCGGCGTGATCAGATCACTGCGATCGATCTTTGTCTTTCGGTGCTTCGGGAGCGTGACGCGTCCCTCTTCGATCAGGCGTTGAAGAGCCGGACTCTCTCCGTACCTCGTCAACCTGGCCACAGGCTTGCCGCGGTCCGTGATAACCACCTCTTGGCCTCGACGGGCCTTCGAGATCCATTTACTGAGGTTGTCTCGCAGCTCTCTCACACCGACTTCCACTACCATCTCCCATGTGGCGCTTTCATTGATTTCAGGGTACACATGGGGAGTAAGAATGTCAAAGGAGCGAAGATTGCGGATTCCTTGTGGCTAGGGGACAAACACTCATCCCACTCCATCCCTGCAGGTCCCGATAAGCGGAGGGCATGGGACTCGAACCCAGGCTGGGAGGCTCGGGGACGAGCTTCCCAAAGGCACCCTGCCGAGTACCTGAGACAGGCTGAGCTGAAGGAGAAGCCGTGAACGAATACCTCGTGGTCGTTGAGAAAGCCGAATCTAACTACGCTGCCTTCTCTCCCGATCTCCCCGGGTGCGTCGCAACAGGGACAACCAGGGAAGAGGCTCTCGAGCGGATGCGCCAGGCCATCGCGCTCCACCTTCAGGGACTTAAAGAGGATGGCCTTCCCATTCCAGAGTCGTCATCCTCCGCGGAATACCTAGCTGTCTGACCCCAATCAGGCGGCACTACGGTTGCACATCGGGTGACTATCGGGAGCACATCAAGCCGGGACTTTGTGTTGAGCGCTCATCATCGACCGCTCCCATGGCCGGCGCTAGATGCGTACGAACCGCGCATCCTTGAAGCCGCGTTTGAGCACAGCCCGGGCTTATGGCGGAGATCGAGATGGAAGGACCCTTATCGCACGAACAATGGTAGCGGGGGCGCCTCCACCCCTACTACACCGAGCGGATCCTGGTCCGGTGTGGTCCCCTCGAGGATCTGGCGGCGGTCGCGAGCTCGCATCACGAGCGCATGGACGGCTCCGGCTGTCACCGGGGGGTCGAGGCACCGGCGCTATCCACCGGTGCCCGCCTCCTGGCGGCGGCGGACGCTTTTCAGGCCATGATCGAGCCGCGGCCGCACCGGGATGCGCTGTCTGCGAGCCGAGCCACCGAGGAACTCAACCGCGCCTGCGCAGAGGGCCGGCTAGACGTCGCGTGTGTACGCGCCGTTCTGGAGGCCTCGGGGCAAGCGCGCAAGCGGAGCCGATCCGTGGGGCCCGCCGGTCTCACCGATCGAGAGGTTGAGGTGCTGCGTCTCCTCGTGACCGAGCTTTCGAACAAGCAGATCGCCCGGAAGCTAACTCTCTCTCCGAAGACGGTCGGACACCACGTCGAGCATGTCTAACGCCAAGCAGAGGTTTCCACCCGCGCAGGGGACAACCCTCTTCGCCATGGAGAATGGGCTGATGGGCGGCTAGCCACAAATGATGGTGCATTCTCCCGATGTGGCGGGAATCTCTCCTGTCCCATGCTCGGCTCACAAGGCACCAGAAGGACAGCAGAAGGAGGTGTTCGATGGGAGCAATCAGGTTGGGAGGTGCAAACTCCTCCAGAGCTCACCGGGCCCGAGGCATCGAGCGCCCACGTTTCGGGTCTCCGTCGATCCGCCCTCGTGGCCTTCGCCGCCTCGGTCCTGATCGGAGGTTCGAACTTCGTGGCCGTCAAGTTCTCCAACCAGGAGCTCGACCCGACCTAGGGCGCTGCCTTACGATTCACCATCGCCGCACTTGTGTTCTTGCAATCGCCGCGCTGTGGCGCCTGCCCTGCCGCGGGGGCGCGTTCTCCTCGGGGCCGCGCTCTCGGCGCCCTCGGGTTCGGGGTTGCGTATTTCTTCCTTTACTACGCGCTCGTGGGTTTGACTGCGGGGACGAGCTCGGTGATCATCGCCTCGGCCCCACTGGCCACGCTCATCCTCGCAGTCGTGCACCGTCAGGAACGGTTCTCTATACGAGGAGTGGTCGGCGGGCTCCTCGCAATGGCCGGCATCGGCGTACGGTTGTGGGGTTCGCTGGGGGGGATCTCAGCCCTCTCTATCTCCTCTCCGCGATCTTGGGTGTGGTCGCGATCGCCGAGTCCACAGTGGTCGTCAAGGGCTTCCCGCGGGCTCACCCGGTCACGACCAACGCCGTCGGGATGGGAACCGGCGCGGTGCTGCTGATCCTGGCCTCGCTTGTCTTAGGGGATCACTGGGCATTGCCGACGATGGCGCGCACGTGGTTCGCCATCGCGTGGCTCGTGGGCGCCGGTTCGGTCGCTTTGTTCAAGCTGTATCTCTACGTGGTCATGCAGCTGGACCGCATCGGCGACGAATTACGTCATCACGTTTTTGCCCATCGTGGCAGTGACCCTTGGCGCCGTCATTGCCGGTGAAAGCGTGACCGCGCAAGTCGTCGCGGGGGGCCTGCTCGTACTCTCGGCCGTTTATATCGGCGCATTGAAGCAGACGCGCCCTCACGGCACCGACAGCACGCCGGATCCGGGAGCCCTGATACTGCGTCAGCGCGCCGTGGAGTGAGGCGCAGCCCCCGCGGATAGCGAGCCGGAACCAACCGGACGGTAGCTTGGTGACGTTCACAAATCGCTGCCCACCCGACAACCATGCAGGAAAAAGGGCGGATTCGACCTTTCATCGTCGGTCCGCTACTCTGGGTCTCTCGAATATGGACGATAAAGGAGTCCTTGGGCGTGAGAGGTGAAGCTTGCTCGAGGTCCCCTCGTAGGGATGTTTCCGAAGCCAGCTTTGCCGAGACAAAGGTTCTGAGGGGGTTGGGATGACCGACGTCTTGCAGTGTCCATACTGCGATTTGCGTTTCTCAACAAGATCTGAGCTCGAGCAGCATAAGTCCTTTGATCATCCTCGGGCGAAGGAAGAAGAGGCACCGACGAGCGTCGAGTCGGCGAAGGTAAGCGCTGAACCGCCAATAGAGCATGTGGAGACGTCACGGGCGCCGGAGAAGCGCGGATTTCTGAGTCGCCTCTTCAAGAGAACATAGCTCATCGGTTCTTTGCCGAGCGTATGTGCCACTGCTACCT